>NZ_LMCJ01000060.1:0-97647 GCF_001623085.1 Pseudovibrio sp. W74 | reverse complement strand
TGGAACGACGGTGTTCGTTGTCCCTCAGTACTTCTTTGCTTATTTCAGCAATACCGGCAAGGCTTCCAATCATCCCAGTTGCTTCCATAGGCAGAATGAGAGTTTTCTGGTTTGGAGACTTCGCAAGTTCACCGAACGCTTCAACATATTTGTTAGCAACAAAGTAGTTGATCGCACCCATGTCACCTTTGGCAATCGCCTCAGAAACCATCATGGTAGCCTTAGCTTCAGCTTGTGCCAGACGCTCACGCGCTTCAGCATCGCGCATAGCAGCTTGCTGGCGGCCTTCCGCTTCCAGAATGAGTGACTGCTTCACACCCTCTGCCTTAGCAATCTCGGCCTGCCGGGCACCCTCAGCTTCCAGGATCGAAGCACGCTTCTCACGCTCAGCTTTCATCTGACGACCCATCGCATTAACCAGATCATTCGGAGGGTTGATGTCCTTGATCTCAATACGAGTGATCTTCACACCCCATGGCTCACAGGCCGCATCAACGACACGCAACAAACGAGCATTGATTTCATCACGATTGGAGAGCAGCTCGTCCAGATCCATGGACCCCATGACACTACGAATGTTGGTCATGGTCAGATTCAGAATCGCATTCTGCAAGCCCAAAACTTCATAAGCCGCCTGAGAGGCGCTCAACACCTGATAGAAAGTCACACCATCAGCAGTAATCGTTGCATTGTCTTTGGTGATCACTTCCTGCGCTGGAACATCAAGCACTTGCTCCATCATATTCAATTTATGACCAATCTGGTCAATGAACGGGATGATGATGTTCAAACCCGGATGCAGCGTCTTCCGGTATTTTCCAAAGCGTTCAACTGTGTAGTTGTAGCCTTGAGGAACCATCTTCGCGCCAGCAAATACAACAAAAATGATCACAGCCACTAAAATGAGGACAGTAATCGAACTACCTGTCAAAATATCCATATCTATTAATCCTTTGGAGGAATTTGCCTTAACTATCGTAGCTTTGTCCCATTAAAACCAGAGAAAACTGCACGAATAAATGCCAAAGAGCACCGCTTCCTAAAAGAAACGAGTGCTCTTCTTTACATAGTAAATTAAAACTTAACTTCTAGATCCAACCCTGAAGCTCACGGCGAACCACATTCTCCAGCACAGCCATACCTTCAGGAGCATCATTGAGACATGGAATATGCGTAAACTGCTCGCCGCCATGTTCTTCAAAAATCTCGGCGGCTTCACCAGCGATTTCTTCCAGAGTTTCAAGGCAGTCAGCTACAAAGCCCGGATTCAAAACAGCTATCCGTTTCACACCATCTTTCGCCAGCTTCTCAACTGTCTTGTCCGTGTAAGGCTGTAACCACTCTTCTGGACCAAAGCGAGATTGGAAAGTGATCTGCAGCTTCGTCTCATCCCACCCAAGCTTCTCACGCAACAAGCGAGTCGTTTTCTGGCAGTGGCAGTGGTATGGATCACCCTTATCAAAGTAGCTCTGCGGAATGCCGTGGAAAGACGCAAGAACCATCTCTGGTTCTTCATCCAGCTCACTGAGCTTGTTCTTGATCGAAGCAGCAAGCGAGTCGATGTAAGTATCGTCATCATGATAAGGCGGCACAATACGAATGGTCGGCTGCCAGCGCATCTTCAAAAGTGTACGAAAGACCTCATCGTTTACTGTCGCCGTCGTCGAAGCTGAGTATTGCGGGTAAAGCGGAAAGACGAGAATACGGTCGCAACCCTTTTCCTTCAGCGCATCAAGACGGCTCGCAATGGATGGATTGCCATAACGCATAGCCCAATCGACAACAACATTGTCACCCAGCCCCGAAAGCATCTCAGAAAGCTTGTCAGATTGGCTACGTGTAATGGTGCGCAGCGGACTTTCATCCAGCTCGTTGTTCCAGATCTCTTTGTAGGCCTCACCGGACTTTTGCGGGCGCTTGCTCAAGACAATTCCATGCAAAATGGGCAACCAGAGAAAACGCGACCACTCAATGACGCGGCGATCTGAGAGAAACTCTGCCAGATAACGACGCATGGACCAGTAATCTGTCCCGTCTGGTGTCCCAAGATTTACAAGAAGCACACCCACTTTCCCAAAGGAGACCGAAGGGTGGTTTTCTTGCTTTGTTGCGTTACCGCTTGTGCTCTGGTTCATGAGACCCCTATGCGCATCAGATCCAATCCAATTGCTAAATAGAGTTTCCCAATGCCCGCGCCAAGGTCAAACCCTGTGATTTTCTGATTATTACCGTGAAACTACCCAAAATAGAAAAATGCCAGCCCACAAACGCAAACTGGCATTCTCAAAATCGATCAAATCAAGAGCTGCTATGCAGTCACTTCACGTTCGTCAGAAATCACTTTACCATCGTTTGGCAAGGTATTGGGGGCAACCAGCTCCACATCACCATTGAGGCCAGTGTGCTCTTTCAGAGATTTCTTCAAAGCCGCAATGAAATCATCACTTGCAGCTTCAGTCTCGACCTTCAGGATCATATGGTCCTGCTCCCCCTGGCGCACGACTGAGAGACGTGCACGCCCAGCCTCATCACCAGCGTTTTTACGCAGGCGCTCAATCTGTGCCGGGTCAACAAACATGCCCTTCACTTTGGTACGTTGGTCTGCACGTCCCATCCACCCTTTCAGGCGCATGTTCGTACGACCGCACGGCGAGATACCCGGCAACACTGCAGACAAGTCACCCGTTGCAAAACGAATAAGCGGATAGGTTGGCGAAAATGTCGTCACGACCAACTCTCCCACTTCACCCGGAGCAACAGGCTCTCCCGTTCCAGGACGAACGATTTCAATAATGAAATCTTCATTGGCAATCAGACCTTCCATGGCTTCACTTTCATAAGCCACGATGCCTAGATCAGCCGTTGCATAGGCCTGCAGAACCTTCACACCGCGACTTGCGTATTCCTCACGCAAGCTCGGATAAAGCGCCCCACCGGAAACAAGACCATGCTTAATGGAGCTTACATCAGCCCCCAACTCGGCAGCACGATCCAGAATAACCTTCAGATAGTCCGGAGTACCGGCATAAGCCGTCGGGCGCAGGCTTGAGATCGCAGAAACCTGCATGTCCGTATTACCGATACCAGCAGGAAACACCACACAGCCATATGCACGTGCACCCTGATCCAGAATGAACCCACCCGGTGTCATGTGATAGGACAGCGCATTGTGAACGATATCGCCCGGACGAATTCCAGTCGCATGGAACGCACGCGCTGATTTCCATGGATCAGCTTCAGATCCCTGCGGCTCCCAGATTGGTCCCGGAGACATAAAGATGCGTTTGTATGTAGAAAAGTCACCAGCAGCAAACCCACCAAGTGGGGGCTCTTCAGCTTGAGCCGCAAGAAGGTCCGACTTACGGAGAACAGGGAGCTTAGCCAAAGCTTCACGGCTCGTGACTTCAGCTGGGTCAACATCTGCCAGATGCTTTGCCCAACCAGACGCCTCGTTCTTTGCCATGGCAATCTGCCCAGGCAACCGAGCCATCAAATCAGCTTCTCGTTCCTCTGGGGACCGGATCTCCAACTCATCAAAATATTGGTTTCCCATAGAAGCCCTCCCATGGCCTCAAACATCTTCCCAGCAGGAGACGAAAGCCTCCCGCAAATTTATTGGACAGGTACTCTAGTTAAATCCGACAGGATCAACGCGGCCCTGACAATCAGATTGCACCGGCTTCGCGGCCAACAGTAACTCACTCATCGGGGTATCTGGCTCAACCCTGCCCTTCAGATTGATAAAGAGCTCGGTAATTAAACCACCTTTGCAACGCACCTGAACGCGGTTCCCGGCACCAGCGCCAAAGGTTTCATCAAACGCCGCACGAACCTGCGCTGTCGTGAGCACCTCACCGATGTTGGCGGCAAACAGATCGCGGACAGCTGAACCGTTCAATTGCTCCATAAGATCAAGAGATTCCGCGTAATACTCTTCTGCACTATCGCTGTAACAAGTACCGTGTTTTACCCATTCATAACGGTCCAGATGCGACTGGGCGCCCGGCATCACCTTATCCAGCTCTTCACGAGTTGCATCATCCAACTCAACTGGAGGCAACTGCCCCCGTGTAGAACGCTCTTCTGCCAGACGCTTTTCTTCCCGCGTTACACCACACCAGAAGTTGCCACGCGGTTGAGGCCACAAACCATGCAATGCAAAGTGGCTCGCATCAAACCGTCCTTCCACCTGAGAAGAACACTCCGGTATCTCTTGATGTGTTTGACAAAAAGCAGGTTGCCAGCTCGCAGCAAGCAGGAACTCAGCGTCTGCCGAAGGCCCTTTGACAGCAGGGCGAACCACATTTGATCCAGCAGAACCTCCGGAACCATTGCCAGTATTCTGCCCGCTACCATCAGCTTCAACCAGATGCAGACCGCAAGAAACATCCACCCAACGCTCAGCTGGATTTACGCCATTCATGCGAATGAAGTAATGAGATGCTTGCGACTTGTTCTTCCCAAGCAGTTCATAGGCACGCATCCGTTCCACATGAACGTTTCCAGGATTTGTCTGCTTACGAATAGATTGAAATGCTGGACAGGCTTCCTCAGCAAGAAAGAAACCGTCTAATTTCACTTGAGAAGCAGCAGGCAAAACAGAGGCCACGCTCAAAAGCGCAGCCCCGACAATCACTTTAGAAAGAAAATGCATGTGGTCCTCCAAAATACCTTTTGCAGCAATAAGCAGCATGCAGATTATTCAAAACCAGATACATTGACTTCCTGTGACAGTTCACCCCCATGTTTTTAGGGGCAAGTTCTCAATTAATGTAGATTACGCCAACCACCGCTTGCGGCGTTTGTAGTGTTTGCCATCACGGAAGGATTTTCGCCCTTCTCCGCCAACACCTAGATAGAACTCTTTCACGTCTTCGTTTTCGCGCAAAGAATCAGCATCACCATCCAGCACGATACGGCCAGCTTCCATGATGTACCCATAGGTCGCGTATTTAAGCGCAACGTTGGTATTCTGCTCAGCAAGAAGGAAGGACACACCTTCATTCTTGTTCAGCTTCTTCACGATCTCAAAGATTTCTTCCTGCAACTGTGGAGCAAGGCCCATGCTTGGCTCATCCAGCAAAATCATGTCCGGGCGGCTCATCAAGGCACGACCCACTGCGCACATCTGCTGCTCACCACCAGAAGTATAACCCGCTTGAGAACCCCGACGTTCACGCAAACGCGGGAAATAGTCATACACCATTTCCAGATCGCGCTTGATCTCAGCATTGCCATCTTTGCGGGTATAGGCACCAGTCATCAGATTATCTTCAATGGAAAGGTGACCAAAACAACGACGGCCTTCCATGACCTGAATGCATCCGCGCTGAACCAGCTCATTCGGAGAAAGCGCCTGAACTTGCTTTCCTTGAAAAATGATATTGCCCTTCGTCACTTCTCCACGCTCTGCTTGCAGCAGGTTGGAGATTGCTTTCAGGGTCGTTGTCTTACCGGCACCGTTCGCACCCAGCAGAGCAACAATACCACCCTTAGGCACGGTCAAAGAAACACCTTTGAGAACCAGAACCACGTGGTCGTAAATGACTTCGATGTTGTTGATAGACAAAATGTCTTCGGCAACCTGCAGGTTAGCGGCTGGTGCCTTGGATTTTGATGTCTGTTCTGCAATTGCGTTCATGAGATCAGCCTTAACCTGCGAACATTCCGATTGTTTGAATTCGATAAATTGGCCGGGCACCACCGCGCCCGACCAAAACAACAAGGCTTAGTTACAAGCGAGGTCGCCACGACCTGGCCAAGGAGCATTGTTTTTCGCGTAGTCAGCAGCTTTTTCCAACTCAAGCGGCTTGATCAGTTCACGGTTTGGAGTCAGTAGGTCACTTGCCTGTACAAACTCTTCGCCGTTCCACTCAAGCATCCATGCACCAGAGTGACCAGTATGGTTGTCACAAGCCATCTTCAGCGGAGGTGTCATGCCCTTCATACCCAGCTCTTCAAGGCGAGCTGCAGTGATGTCCAGATTTTCAAGGCCCCAGCGCAGCTGTTCAGCATTGATGTTCTTTTCACCAAAGTTGTCCTGAGCAGTTTTTGCTGCTTCAGCAAGGATCATAGAGATGATGATACCGCGCTGATAGAAGATGGTGTCCATGTCAGCTTCAGATTTGATTTCTGAGTTGCCTTTGGAAACAACATGCTTACGGATGTCTTCAAGCACTGGGAAGTTGCCTGGAGCGTTGAAGCTGACAGACTTGTAGCCCTTCGCTTTAGCGCCAACGTTCTGCAAGTCAGCATCAGAGCCAGACCACCAGATGCCGATGAAGTTTTCCATTGGGTAGCGTGTCTTAACCGCTTCGGTGATCGCACCGGCGTTCATAGCACCCCAACCCCACATAACGACGTTGTCTGGTCGCTCACGACGGATCTGCAACCACTGTGCAGACTGGTTCTGCATTTCTTTCAGACCAACAGGGATCGGAACCAGCTTGAAGTCATGCATTTCAGCGAGCTTTTCCAGAAGCGGAATTGGCTCTTTACCGAACGGGTGGTCAAGATGCAGAAGAACGATCTTCTTACCCTTCAGCGAAGACATGTCACCACCAGCAATGTAGTCGAGGATCATGTATGCGCCATCCCAGTAGGACACTGGTGGGTTAAACGCCCACGCAAACGTATCACCGTCTGACATTGGCGAGAAACCGTAGCCAGGTGCCAGAATAGGAATACGGTCCACGTTGGTGCGAGGCATAACCTGCAGAGTGATACCGGTTGACCATGGCTGCGTTACGAGAGCTTCTCCCTTAGTCTTCTCGTAGCACTCAACGCCTTTGTTGGTGTTGTAACCGGTTTCACACTCGATGTAATCGATTGGCACGCCGCCAATACCACCATCACGCTCGTTCAGCATGAGCATGTAGTCTCGCTGGCCGTTCATGATTGGCGTACCAGTACCCGCAAATGGGCCAGTACGGTATGTCAGGTTTGGAAAGTTAAGACCGTCTGCTGCCATTGCAGCTGTGCTCATGGCAACTGCAAGGGCACCTGCTGCAACAGCCTTACCTAAATTCGTAAAGTGTTTCATATTTTCCTCCGCGTTTGCGGCTCCCGCCGCGGACCATTTCCTCTATTCCCCAGCTGCTCCCGCAGTTCTTTGTTAGTGAGGGAATGGCCAAATGATGAGCTTTTCACGAATAAGCGCCCAGAACCGCGCAAGACCGTGAGGCTCGACAATCAAGAACATGATAATGAGAGAACCAACCACCATAACGTTGACGTGTTCCATGGTGGCAGAACCGATACTCAGGCCAAGCATTTCTGGCAGAAGGTTCAACACAACCGGCAGAGCCACAATCAGGATCGCTCCGAGGAAGTTCCCCATCACACTGCCAAGGCCACCAATGATCGCGATAAAGACGATCTGGAAACTCATTGGAATGTCAAAGAGGTTTGGCTCTGCAGCACCTTTCCAGAAGAACACCATCAGCGCGCCGGCAATACCCACGATATAGGAGCTGACAGCAAAGGCAGATAGCTTTGCACGCATCAGGTTGATGCCCACCAGTTCCGCAGCAATATCCATGTCGCGAACAGCCTTCCACGTACGGCCATATCGGCCACGTGTCAGGTTGATCATCGCAAAGGTCACAACGGATACGATGCCAAGAACAAAGTAGTACTGAACCATAGGCGATGCATTCGGACCTGTCACAACAAGACCGAAGATGTCCATGGTGCGCACTTCAATCGCGCCGGATGCATTGTAGTTGTAAAGCCACGCCCACTTCTCAAAGAGCCACACCAGAAAGAACTGCGAAGCAAGCGTCGCAATCGCAAGGTAGAAACCTTTAATGCGCAGCGACGGCAAACCAAACGCAACCCCAACCGCAGCTGAGAAGAACCCGGAAAGGAACAACGCAACAATGATGTTCATTTCCGGGAAGATCGTAGTGATCTTGTAGCAAGCATAAGCGCCAACGCCCATAAAACCCGCAGTACCCAGCGAAAGCTGCCCGGCATAACCGGTCAGAATGTTCAGGCCAAGCGAGGCCAGAGAATAAATCAGCACAGGCACAAGCAGAGCCTTGTAGGTGAACTCCGATGCGAACATCGGAAAGATCACATACATAGCGGCAAGGATCACAACCAGCAGGACCATATCCTGTTTGATTGGGAAGAGCGCCTGATCACTTTCATAGGTCGTTTTGAACTGACCAGAAGTTCTGTAAAACACGTCAGGCCTCCCTTACACGCGCTCGATGATTTTCTCACCGAACAGCCCTTGCGGACGGAACAGCAGAACAATCAAAGCAAAGATGAAGGCGAACCAGGTTTCGGTGTTGCCACCAAACAGAGGCTGACCCCAGTAGATTTCGAAGACTTTTTCAAGAAGGCCGATGGCAATGCCGCCGATAATCGCGCCGGAGACTGATTCCAGACCACCAAGCATCAGCACTGGCAAGGCCTTGTACGCAATCACTTCCAGAGCAAACGACACACCTGCACGAGCACCCCAGACGACACCAGTGGCAAGAGCAATTACGCCTGCAATAAACCAGACCAGAACCCAGATGGTACTGAGGGAGATACCAACAGACAACGCTGCTGTATGGTCATCACCCAGCGCACGGATCGCACGGCCCATCGCGGATTTGTTCAGGAACACCAGCAGGCTGATTACCAACACGATCGCCATAACAACCGCGAACACGTCTTTCTCTTCCAGAAGCAGGAAGCCGCCGAACGGTTCAAATTCAATAGCACCGGTTGGAATACCAAGCGCTTCGGTGATCATTACCTTGTTCTCACCACCGAACACGAACTCACCAAAACCGATGAGGAACATGGTGATACCGATGGTTGCCATGAACAGAATGATGTCTGGCTGCCCGACAAGCGGACGAAGCACAACACGCTCAACGCTCATTGCCAACGCATACATGATGCCAAGAGTAAGCGGCATCGCGATTGCAGCAGCAACAAACTCGTTGCCAACAAAAGGAACCAGGAAGGTATGCAGGCCAACCAAAGACAGCGCAGCAAACACAACCATAATGCCTTGCGCAAAGTTAAAGATGCGCGAGGATTTAAAGATGAGAACGAAACCAAGTGCAATCAGCGCATAAAGAACCCCAGAGACGAGACCTTCCCACAACACCTGTAGAAAGAAGTCCGGCATTCCGTACATCTGAACAAATGGATCAATTAGTACGTTATAAAGTGTTTCCATGGGGGTGCTCCCTAGTGTGACACGCCCAGATAGGCATCAATAACTTCTGGGTTGCTCTGCACTTCTTCTGGCACGCCATCAGCGATCTTGCGGCCATAGTCCAAAACAACGACACGGTCGGAAAGGTCCATCACAACACCCATGTCATGCTCAATCAGAGCAATCGTAGTGCCGAGCTGATCATTCACATCCAGAATGAAGCGGCTCATGTCCTCTTTCTCTTCCAAGTTCATCCCTGCCATCGGCTCATCGAGCAGCAGCAGTTCTGGCTCCATCGCCAACGCACGAGCAAGCTCAACACGCTTCTGCAAGCCGTAAGGAAGCGTTCCCACTGGTGTGCGGCGAATATGCTGGATTTCGAGAAAGTCGATGATTTCCTCGACCTTCTTACGGTGCTCAATCTCTTCCCTCTGAGCAGGCCCCCAATAGAGCATCTGCCAGAATAAGTTCTGCTTCATCCGCGTTGCACGTCCAGCCATGATGTTATCCAGCGTGGACATACCCTTAAACAACGCAACGTTCTGGAAAGTTCGAGCGATACCCTGACTAACCGCAAGATGCGGTTTCATGGACCTGCGCTTTTCGCCATTGAAGGTGATCACACCTTCCTGAGGCTGATAGAAACCATTGATCACGTTGAGCATGGACGTCTTGCCAGCACCATTGGGACCAATGATCGCTCGAATTTCACCCTTCTTGATGTTGAAGGAGATATTCGTGATTGCCTTAACGCCGCCAAAGGAGAGAGAAACGTTCTCAAGATCCAGCAGAACCTCGCGCTCCTCGGCCCTTTTCTTGACCTCTTCGAGCGTTGGATCCATTACAGTCATTCTGCCGCCTCCCCAATCGCGGACATTGCTTTAGTGCTATGGGTGTCCATGTCCCGGATCTCGACAGTGGCTTCAATCGTGCCTTGACGGCCATCTTCAAAGGTCACCTCGGTCACCACATGCTTGGAGGTCTCACCCGCATAAAATGCTTCAATCAGAGGCGCATATCGGTCGGCAACGAAGTTACGACGGACTTTCTGAGTACGTGTCAGCTCGCCATCATCCGGATCCAGCTCTTTATGCAAAACAAGGAAACGTTTGATCTGGGCACCAGCCATCATTGGTTCTTCAAAAAGATCCTTGTTCACCTGATCCACATGGCTTTGGATTGTCTTATAAACGTCAGGATGTGCGGCCAGTTCCTGATAGGAAGCATATGCAATGTTGTTCCGCTCAGCCCAGTTACCAACCGCAACAAGGTCAATATTCACAAAGGCACAAACGTAGTCGCGCTCGTTTCCGAAGGTCACAGCTTCTTTGATGTTCGGGAAGAACTTCAGCTTGTTCTCAATGTACTTCGGCGCAAACATGGAGCCATCAGTCAGCTTGCCTACGTCCTTCGCACGGTCGATGATCTTCAGGTGCCCATTCTCAAGGAACATGCCAGCATCACCAGTGTGAACCCAGCCATCCTCAGTCTTGGTATCCTTCGTTGCCTCATCGTTCTTGTAGTATCCAAGGAACGCACCCGGCGAGCGATACATAACCTCACCACTCTCCGCGATTTTAACCTCAACGTCCGGCATAGGAACGCCAACCGTATCAGCATAAATCTGGCCATCAGGCTGAGAGGTAATGAACACGGAAGATTCCGTCTGCCCGTAAAGCTGCTTCAGGTTCAGGCCGATTGAACGGTAGAACTTGAAGATCTCAGGGCCAATAGCTTCACCCGCAGTGTAAGCCACACGAACACGGGAAAAACCCATCTCGTTCTTCAGCGGCCCATACACGCAGAACTCACCGACAGCGTACTTCATGCGCTCAAACAGAGAGACTTTCTCTCCGTTCAAAATGCGCTCACCAACCTGGTTCGCATAATTAAGGAAGTAGTCAAACAGCTTCTTCTTCATCTGGCCCGCATCTTCCATGCGAACTGTGATGTGCGTCAGCATACCCTCAAACACCCGCGGCGGTGCAAACATGTAAGTTGGGGCAATTTCCTTGCGGTCAATCGAAACTGTTTCCGGACCTTCAGGACAGTTCACGCAGTACCCGGCTGTAAGACACTGTGCGTAGGAGAACACATGGTCACCAACCCATGCCATCGGCAGGTACGCGACTGTGTCTGCATTCTCATCCAGGTTATCAAACTTGTTCGCATTCTGAACAGCAACAACCAGGTTATTGAAGGTCAGCATCACCCCTTTCGGACGACCAGTCGTACCGGAGGTGTAAAGGATCACAGCAACGTCTTCACTCTTGCCAGCATTAACGGCATCAAACCAGTCATCCGCGAGCTTCTCATCATTGTCGAGCAGGGTCTGCCCGGCTTCCTGAACGCTCAGGTAACGATGAAGGCTTGTGTGGTCGTAATCACGAAGGCCTTTAGGGTCTTCGTAAATGATGTGCTCGAGCAGCGGTAGCTTCTCGGACATCTCAAGCAGCTTATCAACCTGCTCCTGATCTTCAACAACCGCAAAGCGCACTTCTGCGTGGCCAAGCACGTAGCCGATCTCTTCTGCCACTGAGTCAGAATAGACTGGGATCGGAATACCACCCAGCGCCTGCACGGCGGCAAAAACCCAATAAAGATGCGGACGGTTTGCACCAATCACCGCAACCTTGTCGCCCTCTTTGCACCCAAGGCTCTTGAGCCCAAGAGAAAGCTTGTGCACTTCTCCAAGGACCTCACGCCAGGTCCAGCTCTGCCAGATCCCGAGGTCCTTTTCGCGATACGCGGGACGATCCCCCCATTCCCGCGCATTCCGAATAAGCAACTGCGGAAATGTGTCCATACCCGCTGACGGAGGCACCTGCATCTTTGAATCACCTCTCACCAAAGGTCATCTTGTGCCTTTGGTCTGCCTGTTTACTCTGAGGAAATACGAAAGACTAATAGCCCCGCCTCGCAAGTCCTCCACCTGCGAGTTCCTCCCTGGACTTATTCTTAGCAAGATACGAAAGCTTTTTTAATGGGTTTTATTCATTGCGCATTGCAACCTTGAGCACTTGTGCAATGCAAAACTGTGATATTTCAACGAGTTACATTCAAAAAACTCTATACTAAGGTATACATGCATTATATTTGTCACGCATAAGCGAAATACTACAGGTAAATCAATGCCCAATACTTTTGAATAGGTTTCAATTCCTTTTTGTAGATCATTGGACTAAGTCAAAAAAGAATCACTACTTTGGGCTATGGGCACTGCAACAAAAAAGGGGCGCGAATACTCGCGCCCCTTACATATACTAAGCGATTAATACTTTTAGCCGTAGATCACTTTTGGCAACCATGTTGCCATTTCCGGCAGGTACCACAGGATGATCAGCATCAGAACCTGAATGAGAACAAACGGGATGATACCGAAGTAAATGTCTGAGGTTTTCACTGACGGTGGTGCCACACCCCGCAGGTAGAACAACGCAAAGCCGAACGGAGGCGTCAGGAACGATGTCTGCAAGTTTACAGCCATCATCACACCCAGCCATGCAGGGCTCATCGGTTCACCATTAGGCATCTCAAGCTGCAGCAGAATTGGTGCAACAAGCGGAACAACCACGAACACGATTTCCAGGAAGTCCAGGAAGAAGCCCAGCACGAACATTACAGCCATAACCGCAATGATCGCACCCAGCGCACCACCCGGCAGACCGGTCAGCGCTTCCTTCACCAGTTCCTCACCACCCAGATCACGGAAGATCAGAGAGAAGAACGTTGCACCGATCAGGATCACAAACACCATACAGGTGATCTGCGTGGTCGACTGCATCACTGGCATAAGCACTTTCTTCGCCATCACGCGGTAAAGCGAAACGAGCAACCCATAAGCAAGCACTGCGCAGGCAAAACCAGCAACCCAGATACCAATCATATCACCGGTTGGGATCTCGTTACGTGCAACACGCAGATCCATGAAGGATGTCAGAACCAACATCACAACAAGAGACAGCACAGCCAGATACACCGGCCAAGGCTTGTCTTCTTCCATGCGGTATCCAGCAAGCAACAACGCACCAACTGCACCCACAGCAGCAGCTTCAGTTGGTGTCGCAATACCTACGAGAATTGAACCAAGCACCGCGATAATAAGCGCAATTGGCGGCACAAGAGCATGAAGAACCTGACTGAGGGTTGGCCCCGCAGACCCGTCATCACGCATTGGAGGCGCTTTGTGCGGCTGTGTGAACGCAACAAACAGCTGATACACAATGTAAAGGCCAACCAGTGCAAGACCTGGAATAAGCGCCCCTGCAAACAAATCCCCTACAGAGAATGGATCTGGTGCAAAGTTACCCATCTCACGCTGAGCGATCTGGTATCCGTTGGAAAGCTGGTCAGCAAGAAACACAAGCACGATGGAAGGCGGAATAATCTGCCCCAGCGTACCCGAGGCCGCAATCGAACCGCAGGCAAGACGCGGGCTGTAACCGTTACGCAGCATGGTCGGCAGAGACAAGAGCCCCATGGTGACCACAGTGGCGCCAACAATACCGGTTGAGGCAGCAAGCAGAGCGCCCACAATCGTTACAGAAAGCCCCAGACCGCCCGGCATACGCCCAAACAACCGGCCCATGGTTTCCAGCAGCTCTTCCGCAACCTTGGAACGCTCCAGCATCACACCCATAAAGATGAAAAGCGGAACCGCAATCAGGGTTTCGTTGGACATGGTGCCGAAAATTCGGCTCGGAATTGCGCCTAGCGTCACGCTGCCGCCAAAGAACGACGCGATCAGAGCGAAAATCAGTGCGACACCAGCAAGAGTAAATGCAACAGGGAAGCCCGCCAACAAACAAATACAGGCAACCGCAAACATCAAAATATCAAGAGTATGAAGAAGTCCATCCATCTCCGATTACTCCTGGATCTGACGAAATGAGTCGAGTGCCTTCTTGTCACCGCGAAGGGCAAGAACACTTCGAAGAATAATGGCGACACCCTGTAAGGAAACCAGAACGGCAAAGGCAATAATCGCACTCTTCAGAAGATACCGTCCTTGAATACCGGATGCCTCCTGAGACCCTTCCCAGATTGCCCAGGAACTGAGCACATAGCCCCAGGACCAGTAAATAATCACCGCACACATCGGAAGAAGGAAGAACACCGAACCGAGCAGATCAACCATCGCTTTGATACGTGGGCGAGCATCCCGGTAAAAGATATCGACCCGCACGTGCCCATCTACGCTTAGCGTATAAGCAGCAGCCGACATAAACAGGAAACCGTGCATGTAGGTGATGGATTCTTGCATCCAGATGGAACCGATACCGAAAACGTATCTCATCACCACCACTGTAAATTGGACAAGCACAATGCCCAAAGTCAGCCAGGCGCAGCTCTTGCCGATGCCACGATTGACTGAGGTAATCAGGTTCATTAGGGCGCGCATGCCCGCCTCTTCGTCTTGGTCTAAACCAAGCCTCTAGGATTATTATTGGGCCCCAAAGGCCAAGATAGAGCTCTTGAAAGAAAAGCTCCCCGCAAGGATTGCGGAGAGCGTGTGCAGCAATAAGTAAAATTAGCCCAGGATACGATCGCGAGCTGTCAGGTAGTTACGCTCAGCAAGGCTGGACCATGCAGAGGTTTCCTTACGAGATTTAACGTAGCTTTCGTAGATGCGCTTGGAGATGTCATCTGTCTCAGCCACTTCAGCAACAACTTCCTCAGCTTTACGACCGATTGCATCGAACACGTCATCAGAGAAGTCACGAACCTGAACGTTGTGCTTGGTCAGGAGAGTTTCCAGAGCAGCACCGTTGTTGTGGTTGTACTCAGCGAACATGTAGTTGTTCTCTGCCATACATGCAGAACGGATCAACTCCTGCTGACCAGGTGTGAAGCTTTCCCAAACACCCTTGTTCATGCCGAAGGACAGACCTGCACCTGGCTCATGGAAGCCTTTGGTGTAGTAGTACTTAGCAACTTTATAGAAACCAAACGCCATGTCGTTCCATGCGCCAACCCACTCAGTTGCGTCGATCGCGCCGGACTGCATTGCAGGGAAGATTTCAGAACCAGGAAGCGCAACAGCTGATGCACCAAGACGGCGAAGAACTTCACCACCCAGACCAGGCATACGCATTTTCAGGCCTTTGAGGTCTTCAAGAGATTTGATCTCTTTGTTGAACCAGCCACCTGCCTGCAGACCGGTGTTACCAGCCAGGAAGGATTTAACGTTGAACTGACCAGCAAGCTCATCCCAAAGCTGTTGACCGCCACCGAAATGCATCCATGCTTCCAGCTCAGCAGCTGTCATGCCCATTGGAACGGCAGTGAAGAAGCCAAATGCTTTGTGCTTGCCGAGCCAGTAGTAGTCAGCAGCGTGGTACATGTCAGCTGTACCATTGGAAACAGCGTCGAAGCTCTCAAATGCAGGAACAAGTTCACCGGCAGCAAACAGCTTTACAGTCAGCTGACCTTCACTGGCAGCAGTGATACGGTCAGCGATGCGCTGTGCGCCAGTACCGAGACCCGGGAAGTTCTTAGGCCAGGTGGTGACCATTTTCAGTTCGCGCTTACCAGCTGCGAGTGCTGGAGCTGCAAGAGTAGCTGCGCCAGCGGTTGCACCTGCCAAACCAGCATTTTTCAGAAAACTACGGCGGTCCATAAAAACTCCTCCCAAGAGCTTCTTAAATCAAATCTCTTTATGCCTCCGCAGAATTGAACCTCTTCCATTGAGATCTCTGCGACAACATGACCAACTTCTTATAACCCTAAAACTACGTGAAAATACAAGGAAATCTGCACCCTATTGGACAAATTAATTATTCTTGGATCAACTGAGCGTACCTCATCTATGCGTTTTCAACCGAAACCAGCCGCAACGTAACTATCGAAACATTTTTAGGAATCTCCGCCCTTGAGGGCTAACAATCAACCTCCAAAATCGGAATTCATAGCCTTTTATTTCAATGTTAATAAGTCAGCCTACATGACCTAACTGGCTTGAGCATTGCTCCATTAATTTTCTGGGTGAATTAGGCCACGCAGGTGGTAGATGCTTTAAAATACAATAATTTAGAGGAAACTAATCTACAGTTTCAGTTGAAACTGAGCAGAGGTGCACAGACACGATGCCACCCGATAAATCCGAGACCCTAGACCTCAATCAGGTCGGCATTGCAAAGCGAAGACAGCTTACATTTAAAGATGCGTTCCGATGCACAAACAACTATCCACACGAAGGTGTGGTTTTCTACAGGTTCGCGCATTAACGATAGCGCGAATTTCTTCGAAAACGCCCATACGAAATTGCTTGAAAGCAAATTTCTCAGGCATTTCGAGAGCGATTCTTCCAAAAATTGCCGTAATCTAGAACAGAACTGCCGTTGCGCCACCATTCAGCCCAGCAATCAGCATCAACGTTCCCATCAGCAAAATAGTCAGAGCGCCAACCACCTCAAAACCGCGCAGAATAACTGTACCAGCCTGACTGTCGGCACCCCAGATCCGCAAGGCAACCTCACGCGAGAGCACTGCGAGACTCGCCAGAATAGAAACGGTAATACCTGTCCCCAATGCCATCACGAGCGTGGAGGCCACACCAGCCCAAATCATGCCCTGAGAAAACGCGAACGCAAGCACGATCAAAGCACCCGTACACGGGCGAAGCCCTACAGCCAGAATAATCGACCAGATGCTTGTAAGTGTCATAGCCGAGTTCTGAACCATCTTCGGATCAGGTGCATGCGCATGCCCGCAACTAGAGCAAACCTCTCCATGGCCTGCATGGTCATGGTCGTGAGTATGTGCGTGATCGTCGCCACGGGAATGCCCGCAGCTCGAAGCAGGTTTCTTACCAAACCATGGCTTCAGAACACGTTGCCAAACAAGATAGAGACCGAGCAGGAAGACCAGCACATAAGAGCCAAGCTCAAACCAACGTGCAGTCGCATTGATCGCCGTACTGGTCAGACGTAACAGAACCCCTGCTCCACCAACCAACACAATCGCCGTCATCGCCTGCGCGAAAGCAGAGGCAAAGGACAACGCTATCCCTTTCTTCAAGGTCTGCTCATCCGCGATCACGTAAGAAGAAATCACCGCCTTACCATGCCCCGGCCCTGCGGCATGAAACACGCCATAGGCAAAGCTGATCAGCATCAGAAGCCACCCGGCAGAAGGATTGTTGCGGAAATTCCTTAATGCGCTTGTCAGCTTAAGATAAAACTCATTCTGCAGCCGGGTAATCGTCGCCATACCCTGCTGAAAGATATTCATTTCCGGGCCGCGCAGGTTAGCATAAGCAGCGCCCACATTCTCACGCTCAGAAACCGAAGACAACGCCATTGCATCACCACCTTGCGCAAGCGCTGCCACAGCGTCTTCTGCAGTAGCAGAAGCGCTCTCAAGCGAGTTAGGTGTGATCTCGGAGATAAACTTGGTATTACCTGTAGTAGCCGCAGCTGCCACAGCGCCATCGCAAGACACAATCACCTGATTGACAAGCGCAGAGGTGTAACTCTGCAGATTTTCAGGAACATTACGCTGATCAGCGCCAATGGTTGCCAACTGTGCAGCAATTTGCCCGTCCAACTCAGGCGGATGGACGAGTTCAACGGAGCATTTACCGGGAGCATTGCTCAGTGTAACGGCCATATCTGCCTTGGGCCACTTGAAATCGATGTAGTAGGTTGGGTCATAAACGTCGAGTGTGATTGGCTTATCAGCTTTGATCTTCTCTTTAAGCGGCAAGGAAAAGCTCAGTTCTACCAGTGACACAGGACTCGTGTCTGGCTTACTGCGCCCAGCAGCAATCTCTTCTGCAATTGCCTGCTTGTCCTCTGCACTGATCAGCCAATAATCATCAAAAGCCACTTTGATCATCTTCATGGAAGGTTCAAGTGGCTGAGAAAAGTCTATCTCTGTTTGACTGTCATCCCCAAAAGTGAAGTAACCATACTCTCTAAGACCCTGAATATTGATCTCTGCAAGCTCAGCCAGCTCATCCTTCTCGAAAAATCCATTCTGATTAAGGTCCAGCCCCTGCACGGCATAGGCCGTATACAGATCATCAAACAACCATTTGTGCCGAATGTGAGTCAGATACCCGTCATCATCAAATACCAGCTCAGCCCGAGCCTGCACGAACATATGCGGATGCGCTGCAACCTGTTGAGAAGGCAACAGAAATACCAACAGCATGCAAAATGCGGCCAAAAACCGTAGGAGCTTATGAGACATGGCGCCTTAATAATATGTGAGAACCCGATACAACAAGTGTAATAAAATAACGGCAAATTCAAGACCCGTTTATTGAAGGACCTGAGATACGTTTTTCCCGTAATTTAGAACCATTCGGATAATTCTTCCGAATTTGATGCTCATCACCTACGAAATAAACCGGATATTGCTTTAAGAATAAACCAATATCCCTGCAACGTTTCTTGTTCAATTTCGTTTGGGAGGGCTGAATGAACGTGCCATTGCATAATAAAATAACGATCGATACCTACATGACTCCATTGGATCATCCAGAATTCGCTGGCCACGAGCAAATCGTATTTGCAACAGACAACGAAACGGGCTTGAAAGCAATCATCGCGGTTCACAATACTAACCGCGGTCCCGGTCTCGGTGGATGTCGCATGTGGAACTATGCAAGCGCGAATGAAGCTCTGACTGATGTACTCCGTCTCTCGAAAGGCATGACCTATAAGAATGCGCTGGCTGACCTTGCTTTGGGAGGAGGAAAGTCAGTCATCATAGCCAACCCGCGCACGGATAAGACCCCCGAACTTCTCAGAGCGTTTGGCAGGCACATCAATCGTCTGTCCGGCAGCTACATCACCGCAGAAGATGTAGGCATCAGCTCAGACGACATGGAAATCATTGGCAGCGAAACTCAATTCGCCCGTGGGACTGATGCCACTGGTTTTGGCGATCCTTCGCCGTACACCGCACTGGGAACCTTCGTCGGCATCAAGGCTGCTGCTAAGCACAAGTTCGGTTCAGAAGATCTCTCAGGCCTGACTGTATCACTCAAAGGTCTGGGGCATGTGGGATATGATGTAGCCCGTCAGCTGCATGAAGCAGGCGCTAACCTGATTGTCTCCGACATCTATGATCCGGCAGTAACACGCGCCATTGAAGAGCTCGGCGCATCCAGCGTATCTCCAGACGACGCACATCTCGTCAAAGCGGATATCTTTGCCCCATGTGCGCTTGGCGGTGGCCTGAATGCTGCAACTATCCCCGAGCTGAAAGTAGCTGTGGTCGCAGGAGCTGCAAACAATCAGCTGGAAACACAGGAAGACGGCACAGCTCTCATGAAGCGCGGCATCCTGTACGCTCCAGATTACGCCATCAACGCAGGCGGTGTAATCTCTGTCGCTTTGGGCGAGCCTGGTGCATCAGACTCAATCGTGCGTCAGAAGACCCTCGCGATTGGTGGCACGCTTGCTCAAATCTTCGATCGCGCCGATGCAGAAAAACGCCCAACCAACATCATCGCAGATGAGTTGGCTGAAGAGCGCTTCCAGCATCACCATAATCCAGCTTAAAGCGGAGGGCTGATCTAGCCCTCTTTGGGCAATGGTCCATCAAGCATTTTGGGGCAGTCACCATGCTGCTCCAATTGCTTGTGCCAGTTGACCATGTAATCAACAAAAGCACGCACCTTCGCAGACAGATGCCTGCGATGCGGATAGACCGCGTACATCGCAGGCCCCGGTACTTCGTAGTCTTCTAATGCTGGTATCAGCGTACCTGCCATCAACTCTTCCAGCACATAAAAGATCGGCAAACGCACAACGCCAAGGCCTGCCAGCGCCGCCGCAACCGCAGTCTTTGCACTGTTCACATGCATCGGCCCTTTAACGGGAACAGAAAACCGCTCTCCATTTGCCAGAAACATCCAGTTGGTCTTGTGCTTGTAGTTGGTATCGATGATGCACGGCATATTCGCCAGATCACTTGCCTTCTCAGGCATGCCATGCGCTTCCCAATACGCAGGAGAAGCACAAACCACGACACGAACGTCACGGATCTTCCGCGCAATCAGGCTGGAATCCTCAAGCTCGGCCACACGAATGGCAACATCATACCCTTCCTCGACAATATCGACGAAGCGATCTTCCATGTCGATATCCAGCTCAACACGCGGATGTTCCTGCAAAAACGAAGCAAGCACTCTGCCCAGCGTCGCCTCAGAAAAGGAACGCGGTGCACTCAACCGTAACCGGCCACGCACCTCCCGATGGTCTTGCTGTACCGCATCTTTCAGGTCATCAAACCGCTGTAACAGCTCACCAGCTTCGCGGAAGTAGGCTTCACCAACCTGGGTCAGAGAAATCTGGCGGGTCGTCCTGTTCAGCAGGCGCACGCCCAGTTCATCTTCCAGCTCGCTCACATACTTGGAAATAAGCGCCTTGGAGCGTCCCATATCCCGTGCTGCAGCCGAAAACCCGCCGCTTTCTACCACCTGCAAAAAACATCTAATTCGTGTGATGGAATCCATCGATCAAACCTCATAGGTGGTCGCAGTCAACGAGCATCAGCCTGTTGTCTTTGTAGACGCTTCCGGCGACGTCTCACACGTCCTGCAATGCCAACCATCCGCAAAAGAAACAAACCCGCCGCAAACCCAAGTCCAGCCAGCACTCCATCTTCAATGGTCACAGGCACAGCAGGCTCAAAGTCTTCCCAGGTTGCCTTGGAAAGCTTAGTGTCCGGCTCTTTCATGAAGATCCAGACGCGCTCAAACACAGCAGCGGTTTCCATCGCCAATTGCTGTTCTTTCAAAGCCTCAAGGCGATCCAATGACCGCTCAACGCTCTTCCCGCGCAACTGCACAAACTCATCCGCGCTCTGTGCCATATGCGTTAATGCAGCAGAAGCGCTTCGGTGGGTAGCAGTCGCATCCGCAACAAAATCGGCTTTCACTTCCTCCAGCGCATCAATAGCGCCGCCCATACGCTGACGGTATTGCTGGGCGAACTCAGGAAGCTGAGAGGTCACAGTGCCGCTTACAAGCGCAACGCCAAGCGTCAATACCCTTGCAAACATCATCGCGGACCTCCCCTCTAAGTTAATCTACCAGAGTGATCACTCCAGCAGCACCTTCTTCCGTACCAAAGGCGAGCCGATTCCCCTTCTTATCCCAGGCAAAGGCAGAAACAGGACCAGCACCCGGACGGCGCAACAGCACTTCAGCATTATCGTGGAACCGAACGGCCATCACCATGCCATCCTGATAGCCAATCGCCACCATCTCTTCGCTCGGATGACAGCAAACGCTCGTAACCATGCTGTCACCGCGCACGCCAAGCTCCAACGGCGCCTGCCCCATAGGACCACTCTTGCCCATAAACGGCCAGAGGATCGCAGCCTGAGCGCCAGAGGTCGCTAGATACTTGCCCTTGGCAGACCAACTCACGGACTTCACCTTGCCCGGATAACCGGTCATACGCATGTCTTGACTGTCAGCCAAACGCCATCCGTGCAGAGCGTTCTCCTGCATAGTGGTCACAAGGTACTTTCCTTCAGGAGAATACGTGACCAGACTATGCGCACCTTTCCAGCTCAGTTCCTGAGGATCACCAGCGGCATTCACCCAAAACAACGTCACACCATCATAGCGGGATGCAGCAAGGCGCATCCCTTTAGGCGCAAATGCTAAACCAGCAAAGGCACGCGGCAGCTGAAATTCTTTGATCTCACCGCTCTTCAGACGAACCCAGGCCGTACGACCAGATGCATAGGCCACACTGTCCTGTGGGCCAGCTGCAATAATGTCGATCCATTTTCGCGGCTGCTCAGCAAGCTCTTCAACACTTCCATCAGCGCTAACTTTACAAATCCTGCCATCACCACCACCGGTGATCAGAGACTTGCCATCTAAAGAAGGCGTTGCACAAAGCAGGCCGTTTTTGTGAACCGGTGTCTGTGTTTCCGGCCCACCAGCAAAAAAGACAGAACCTTCACCACTGGCAAAGGCAGCTACATCACCCAGAAATGTCGCAGAAACAACAAATCCATCGGTATCAAGAGGAGCAGTTACAGGCACCAGAAATTACTCCGCAACACAAGCTTCAAACGCAGTTTTCAGTGCAGCACCATCCAGCTCACGGCCGATGAAGACAATGCGGCTTTCACGCTTTTCATCATCTTGCCAGTCGCGCTGATGGTTGCCCTCTACGATCATATGAATGCCTTGCACCACATAGCGCTGTGGATCATCCTTGAACGACAGGATACCCTTCATGCGCAAAATGTTCGGCCCTTGAATCTGCGTAATCTGATTGATCCAGTCAAAGAAGACTTTCGGGTCCAGATCACCAACCGTGAAGGAATAGGACTTCACAGAATGCGTGCCCTCATGGTCGTGATCACAATCTGGGCCGCACTCATGGTCAGGGTGGTCATGATCATGTTTGTGATCGTGCCCATGGTGGTGGTGATCATGGTCGTGATCACAATCCGGGCCGCACTCATGATCGTGCGCGTGCTCAGCCTTTTTCAAAAACTCCGGATCAAGATCAAGAATACGATCCAACTCAAAGGCCCCACGATCCAGAACATCAGAAATCGCGATCTGACAACGCTCTGTGTGGTGGATCTTCGCATACGGGTTGATCTTACGGATCGCTACTTCAACACCAGCCAGTTCCTCTGCTGAAACAAGATCGGTCTTGTTCAGCAAAATCACGTCAGAAAACGCAATCTGATCTTCTGCTTCCTTAGTGTCTTTCAAACGCTGCTGGACATGGCGGGCATCAACAACAGCAACAACAGCGTCCAGCTTAGCCGCTTCGCGCACGTCATCATCCATGAAGAACGTCTGTGCAACAGGAGCCGGATCAGCAACACCCGTGGTCTCCACGATGATCGCATCAAACGCACCCTTGCGTTTCATCAGGTTCTCAACGGTGCGGATCAAATCACCACGAACTGTACAGCAGATACAGCCGTTGTTCATTTCATAAACTTCCTCGTCAGACTCAACGAGAAGGTCATTGTCGATACCAATTTCGCCGAACTCATTGACGATCACAGCATAGCGCGTGCCATGGTTTTCGCTCAAAATACGGTTCAACAAGGTGGTTTTACCTGCGCCCAGATATCCGGTCAGCACGGTAACAGGAATACGGCTATCAGCAGCCTCGGACATTTACGTCTCCTTGGATGGGTGTGCGCTCGCACTCAGCTGGCACTTAGAGCGAATTCATGCAAATGAGCGCAGCTATGCGATAATCTCTTGCCCTCAATATAGACAGTTGCTCTGCCAGCAAAAGACCCTAGCTGCGGATTAGCTGTTATCGCACCTTCTGTCCCCCAGGAATTGGCAGCACCATCTAGCCCACGTCACAATCCAAGCTTGCGCCAAAGCTCCAGAACAAGCAGAAAACCAATGCAAAAGATGATGAAGAACACCGCAAAGCTAATGGCAACCGGCATACTGCTGTTCAGCAAGGGAGAGAAGAAAAACATATAAATCAAAATCATCATCGCCATTGTCACAACAATGCGCGCCGGGCTTCTCGTCACAAACTGAAAAGCACCCAAAGACCTGATCTTCTCAGGCACACGAAGACCACTCATAAAAATCTCCAATCAATATATAAGGTGATCCTAGGCTCGTTATTTGACAGAAGCAAGAAGCCGGCACCGATGGCTTAAACAGGAACACCCAACCTCCAGCGCTCAACCCACTCAACTAATTTCCGTTTGCATTCAATCGCTTCCATCCCCTACCATCCAGCCGATCGTTTTGGGGAACTGGGAGGCCAACCATCATGCTGAAAACCATAGAGGCGTTTGATCGCATCGGGGATGAAAACGCATTCGCCGTTTTGGCACGGGCTACTGAGCTCGCTCAGCAGGGCCGCGATATCATCAATCTCGGCATCGGTCAGCCAGACTTCAAAACACCAGAACACATCGTGGAAGCAGCCGTCAAAGCGTTACGCGATGGCCACCACGGTTACACCGGCGCTACGGGTATTCTCCCACTCAGAGAAACCATCGCAGCAAGCCTACATGCAGAAACAGGCGCAAATGTCTCCCCTGACGCTGTCATGGTCGTTCCCGGCGGCAAGGTCACCATGTTTATGGCAATCCTGATGTTTGGTGAGCCCGGCAAGGAAATCCTCTACCCAGATCCCGGTTTCCCGATCTATCGCTCCATGATTGAGTTCACCGGAGCAACCCCAATCCCGGTGCCAATCCGTGAAGAAAACGACTTTGCTTTCTCAGCCGAAGAAACCCTGAACCTCATTAATAAGCGCACAGCTCTGCTCATCCTCAACTCCCCGGCCAACCCAACAGGCGGCGTGACACCGCGCTCTGAGATAGAGAAGCTGGTGAAGGGATTGGAAAACCATCCAAACCTGCCAGTCCTATCTGACGAGATTTACTCCCGCATGACCTATGACGGGCTTAAGCACACATCCTTGATGGAATTCGAGCAGCTCAAAGACCAACTCATCCTGCTCAATGGCTGGTCCAAAACTTGGGCTATGACAGGCTGGCGCATGGGCTATTCCGTCTGGCCAGCTTCTCTCATTGATAAAGCACGCAAGCTTGCCGTGAACTGCTGGTCGTGCGTCAACACACCCAGTCAATACGCAGGCATTGCCGCCATCGAAGGCCCACAGGATGCAGTAGATCAGATGATGCTGGCTTTTGACCGACGACGTGAGCTCGTGGTGGAGGGACTGAACGCCCTGCCCGGCATCTCCTGCAACACACCCAAAGGCGCCTTCTACGCCTTCCCGAATATCAAAGAAACAAAATGGCAAGCCAAACCCTTAGCTTCAGCACTCTTGGAGGAAGCCGGTGTTGCGCTCATCGGCGGACCTGATTTTGGTGTCTTGGGAGAAGGATATCTGCGTTTTTCCTACGCCAACTCAGAGGAGAACATCAGCCGTGCATTGAGCCGTGTGGGTGATTTCCTAAGCACCCACACCAAATAGGAAAACTCTAACGCTGCGCTGTCACCACAATGGCCTTTTCGATCAAGTCGGAAAGGTCTGGGGCATTGCTGTCCTGATGCACAGGCTGCATGATGAGGAACAGAGAGGAAGGCCCAACCGAGGTCAACCCATCAAGCTCATCAATATCAAACTGGAGCACGACTTTCCCGTCTGCATCCATCAGCGACAAGCCATCATCATAGCTCCACTGCCACGCTGTAGCTTTGGAGATAGGCGCATAAAGCCCCTGACAATTCTTGGTCTCAAACGAGTTGCCATATCCACTCGCAGCAGGCTCAGAACCAAGCTGCGCAGAGCAGGTTTTAGACGACAACACATCAGAAATTGACCAGTGACCAGAAATTACACTGGCTTGACCGGATAGGACGCCAAAGCTAGCTAACGCCAGGGTTGCGCCGGCAGCTACTACTGTTTTTCTCAAAATCCCATGCATACGAACAGCCTCCAGGATCTGTTTTATGTACAGATTCTGGGCGCAATCAGTTAACTCAAGGTTAACAGGAAATTAAGTGAGAGATAATAGATCTAAAAACATAACTTATTCATGGATTTAACTCAAAAACAAATACACGCATTACTTGTTGAGTACAGATACAATCTAAAATAAATCTAATTACATACTAGTTATTATTTACATGAAGTGCAAAACGCACTCGTTTTAGGTGATTTGCATTTCGCATCAAAAGACAACCAAGCAAGACAAGCCAACCAAAACTCAAAGGCCACCGCGAGGAGCACTCAAAAATGAGCAGTCCTCTCAACCTAGCGAAGCGAGTCGATTTAGAGAGTTAGCCAACGAGAAGAACCATACACGTCATGGCGAGTGTAAAAAAACCAAACATCTTCAAGTCTTTATGATCTTCGATACTTCCACGAGAACTGACCATGACGAAACTCCAAACGCAATACAAGATGCCGCTTAGATAAGCGCGGCATAGTAAACATAGAGTTTCAATGAGGCAGTTTCACGATCACCAAACTGCCTTTTGGTTTCAAATGGCAGTTACTCAGGGTTCGCGCACAGCCCGTCCACTGACACCAGCCGCTCACCCGGAGGAGGCGCACTCTCACGAATTCGCAGCTTAGGCTCGATTAACGTCAGTTCATTACTGAGCTTTTCGCCATTCATCTGCGAAAGCATGAGTTCTGCAGCATTCACACCAATGGTTCCGGCCCCATTGTCCACAGTGGTCAGGGCTGGTGTTCTATTTTCCGTACCCTCGGTGTCATCGTAACCAACAATTGCCAGGCCCGGCCCCGGCTCAACACCAAGTCGGCGAACAGCACTCATCACGCCCAGTGCCACAAGGTCGTTGAAACACACCACAGCCGTTGGTCGAGGATCCGTCTGCACAATCTGCTTGGCAATGGATCGGCCATCATCCTGCGTCATCAACTCAGGAATATCCAGCTGCTCATCCGCATTGATCCCCGCATCCTCAAGCGCTGAGCGCCAGCCGCGGTTCCGGTCGCGTCCGGCAGAACTGCCACGCCGGCCACCAACCATCGCGATCTGGGTATGCCCTTGCTCAATCAGATGTTTTGTAATCCGGTAGGACCCAAGAAAATCGTCACCACGAACACAAGGCGCATCCGCCCCGGCCACATCGCGGCAAACCAGCGTGACTGGCACTCCTTGCCGCACAATGGAGTTGATGTCCTTGTCAGTCGTGCCAACCGAAGCGCACAAAATAAGCCCATCAACCCGATGCTGCAGCAGCGTATCGGTGAAATGTTTCTGCCGCTCGACAATATCGCGGTGATTACAAATCAGAATGGTCTTGTTGTGCAGCGCCAGAGTTTCTTCCAGCCCACGAAACACCTCGGCAAAATAGGGATTGAGAATATCGTGAACCGCCACCCCAATCATATTGGATTGAGATGTCCGCAAAGATGCAGCTGACCGATTATAGATATAGCCCACTTCCTCAGCATAGGCTTTCACCCGTGCTTTCGTGGCTTTAGCGATCAAAGGGGAATCTCTCAAAGCCAAAGAAACCGTAGCCGTCGAAACGCCCAGTTTCTCAGCAAGATCGCCTAATCTCAATGGTTTACCTGTGCCGCTCAATGCCGATGTCCTCGCATATCCAGCCGGATCCAGTTTGTATTCTTAAGCACTTATGCACAGCAACATTAGCAAATAGCAATACTCCACACTGCCAACAAAGAGAATTCATTATGAATTCTCAAGTTTTAGCCACTTGCCAAACTCATCAAACATGCTGATATTTTTTAGCTAAATACATAAGCAAATAGCAGGTTTCGAGAAAATGTATTCAGACTTCAAATTATTGGCCCAGTACAACACCTGGATGAATGCACGGCTTTACGAATGCGCGGAGCAGCTGAGCGATGCGCAACTCAAAGAAAACCGCGGTGCATTCTTCAAATCAGTCTTCGCGACCTTCAATCATATCGTGGTGGGAGATCTGGCCTGGCTGCGCCGTTTCGCAAAGCATTCCCAAACATATGAGAGCCTGCAGCAACTTGATCAGTTTCCAGTGCCAACCGCACTCACATCCATTCCATACGACAGCTGGTCAGACCTGAAGGCTGCGCGGAAAAAGCTGGACGCGATCATTGAAGAATTTGCAGGGGACATCACCGCCACCCAAGCGGAGAACGCTCTCACCTATGCCAACATGAAAGGCATACCCGCAACGAAAAACTTTGGGGACTTGGTGCTGCATTTCTTCAACCACCAAACCCACCACAGAGGGCAGATAACAACTCTGCTCACCCAGTTTGGACTGGAAACACCAGATACAGACCTGCTGTTTCTCTGCCAGGACGCTTAAATCAATAAAAAATCATTGGCCTGTGTTTAACGCAGGCCTTGCGCCTTCAGCTTAATCAGCAGCTTCCAGCTCTACCTTCTTCGCAGCCTGTTCTTGCGCAGTTTTATCTTCGTTTTCCAGCTCATCTTCCAAATCCGGATCATCTTCAAAGCTGGCAGACAGGTTTTTTTCAACCTGACGCAACAAGCGACGAAGCTTCTTGCGGTCTTTGTCATCCATACCTGCAAGCGCTTCTTTCTCAAGACGCTTCCATGCACGATCTACCAGTAAGATCCGGTCACGGCCTTCCTCACTCAGGAACACGCGGGCAAGCCTGCCGTCTGTTTCCGAGATCCGGCGGAACACAAGCCCTTGAGCTGTCAGGCGTGTCACCATTTTTGTCACGGTTGGCGGCTGAACCCCAAGGGCCAGAGCCAACTGGCTCATGGTCTTGCCATCAGTCTCGCTCAAAACTTTCAGAACAGCTTCCTGCCCCGGATGCAATCCGATGCGCGATAAGTGTGCCCCAGAACGCGCCCGCTGCGCCTTCGCTGCCTGCGCAAGACGAAATGTCGTGCTTTTTTTAAAATTAAAACCCATGGTCTGGCTAATCTCGCTGCTGTCCCGATCAACGTAAAACGCCCGAAAAAAGGCGCCGTACAGCAGTGATAGCCGCCGAATATATAAGTCAGATGACAGTTCGGCGATTATTTAGTGACCTAATGAGATTTCTTAGGTGTTTAAGCTCTTTGGTTCTACTCAGTGGGATTTTTGAGGTTGCGCGGATACTTTTACCCGATGTCCCATCGCTCGCTCCAACGCATCCACCGCTTCACGGCAATACGACGCGTACTGTGATTCCGTACGGTAGTTCAGCGAGCGTGGGTAAGAAGCATCCAGCGCCATATCATGGGTAATACGCCCTGGCCCCGCCGCCATCACAACGATGCGGGAAGACAGAAACACACTCTCATAAACAGAGTGCGTCACAAACAGGATCGTCCAGTCATGGGCAGACTTCAGCTCAAGCAAATCATCATTGAGCTTGTTGCGGGTAATCTCATCCAGAGCCGCAAACGGCTCATCCATCAGCAACAGCTTCGGTTTGGTCACCAACGCTCGTGCAATGGAAACCCGCATCTTCATGCCGCCAGAAAGCTCAGAGGGCATATGCGTCGCAAAATTGGAAAGCCCAACCATCTCCAGCGCGTCTTCAACGCGATCCTTCGCATCACGCTTGGAAACACCCTTCACCTTCAACGGCCAATAGACATTCTCAAAGGTATTCGCCCAAGGCAGCAAGGTCGGTTCCTGAAAAACAAACCCAACCTCACCCTGTCCAGACCGGATAATCTCGCCCGAGCTAGGCTCCTCCAACCCAGAAATGAGCCGCAGAATAGTAGACTTCCCACACCCTGACGGCCCAAGAATACTCAAAAACTCCCCCGCCCTCACATCCAGATCAAACCTATCAATAGCGGTCGTGCCATTGTCGAAGGTCTTGGTGATGTCCTTTAAGGACAGGAAGGGGGAGTTTTTCATTTTCATTGAGACCTAAGAAAGTTTATTTCTCTTAGTCGACCTATCATAAGATTGATCTCACGCCCACCTTATTGAACAACAGCCGTATTGAAGTTTTTGTTGACTGGATGATTGCATGGAACCGCAGTTCCGGCACCATCAATATCAGCACCACATACCTTTGCGTTGTCTTGATAATCCAAGAGCTGATGCCCCCAACCTAAAACTGTACTTCCAGGCATGTTCGGAACCACCTCGCCAGTCAGAACAGCGCGGGAGGCCGCAATGGTCTCAAGCATTCTTGCCTTCAAATCTTGATCATTGCCAGATCCAACAGCTAAATTACAGGCTGCCTGTACAGAACGTAAAGGACCACCTATAGGAGTGGTAATCTTCGTATTCCAAAGATAATCCATATCGGCAATACGCCCAAGAGCTTCATGTTCGCGAGAGGGATCTATAAACGCGAAGTCAGCACCGCTAGTATACTGAGCATTCGCAAAACTCGCATCATCTGAACCAGAAAAATAGCCGCTTCTCGGCCAGCCAACAATTCTCTTAGTCCCAGGGAATTTCGTTCCAACTTCATCAATCAGGCTGTGCCCTGACACCCCAGTTGCAGCCGAAGAGCATGAAAAGAACACAAGCTTATTGAAGTCGGCGCCAGTATCCCTCGCTGTCTTAAGATGTTGAGCAAAAGCGTCTTTAGCAAATGGCCCAATACCATCACAGTTGCCATGGGCAGTTGCAATCAAATCATCAACCTGAGTAATATTTGCAGGCCCAGAGAGCTGGATAACTGCGCCGTTATCTTTCATGTAATAAACATTATCGGCACCTAGATTATTCTCAGTCCAAATTTGGTTTCGAGAATTTGTAAATCGATCACAATAGGTTGAAGTAATCAGAACACCCGTAGCAGCTCCCGCTTCACCAGCCATCACCCCGGCCAGTGCCAGTGCAACACCCCCAAGCAGTCCTTTTCGTGTTTTTCTGGAAAACATAATCGGCTTCTCCTTCTTTTTATTAGCCACCAAGAAGGACGGGGCATTGCGCCTCACGTGAGCCATCAGCCTCAACAGCCAATCATCAGAGTAAACGCCTCCCTACCCACTACCTCTGAAAAACCAGAGCATCCCGTTCCTTCCCCCATGACGTCTGCGCTCCGACGCGTTACTCTGTGCGCAAGACAACAAGCACCGGAAAACCACATGAGCGCCCTGCCCCGCCGTTTTTGGCATGAGATGACAACAACTGACTTCTCTGAGAACGACACCAGCGACTGGATCGCGGTGTTGCCGATTGCAGCGATTGAGCAGCATGGCCCGCATCTGCCGGTCTACACGGACACCTGCATCGCAAAGGGACAAGTCGCTCGCACAATTGAGCTACTGCCGGACGATTTGCCGGTCACATTCCTACCCGTTCAAGCTGTCGGCAAATCAGATGAGCATCACTCGTTCCCGGGCACACTCAGCCTCACATGGGAAACTGCTGTCAAAGCCTGGATTGAGATTGGGGAATGTGTTGCCAGAGCAGGCATCCGCAAGCTGGTGCTGGCCAACTCCCACGGTGGCAACTCACCACTCATGGATATCATCACCCGCGACCTGCGCCTCAAACACAACATGCTCGCCGTGGAATCCAGCTGGCTCCGCTTCGGCCAACCAGAAGGCCTCTATGCTGAGGAGGAGTTCACCTACGGCATTCACGGCGGAGATATCGAAACATCCATCATGCTGGCCTTGCGCCCAGATCTGGTGCGCATGGATCAGGCAACAAACTTCACCTCCACTCAAACCGACCACATCAACAAAGATGCCTACCTGCGGGCCCATGGCCGTCATCAATATGGCTGGATGAGTGAGGACCTGAACAAGACTGGCGCCCTCGGCAATGCGGCGCTCGCCACAGCGGAGAAAGGTCAGGCATCCCTCACACACGCCTCTCAGGAGTTCATCAAACTCTTGCGCGATGTGCAGAGATTTGATGTCTCATCCTTCACCAAGAACTAACTAGAGCCTGAATTAATCACATAATTTCAATGCGGTAACACCTCGTAAAAATTCCTCTTGCTATAAATTGTCATTTATGACAGTTTATTCAAAACAAACACATGAGGTTGGCAATGAAGATCTGTCTCATCAAAGCATCTGCACCGAGCTATTTTAAAGACTACAAGAAAGCGCGTGGAGGCCCGCCTCAGTCCATCTTCTCAGCTGCGGCAGCACCCCCCGCCATTTTCAGCTGGAGATGCATGACGAAACCATCAGGATGGTCGATCCCCGCAAGGTGACCGCCGACCTCGTGGTGCTTTTCTTCGCAACCCCGGATGCCAACCGAGGCTACGAGCTCGCCTCAGCTTTCTCGGAAAAAGGCAGTCAGGTTGTGATCGGCGGCCTCCACGCCACCTTCATGCCAGAAGAAGCCAGCGAATATGCAGATGCGGTGATGACAGGCGAATGTGAAAACGTCTGGGATGAGTTGCTACAGGATGCGCAAAACCGAAGCCTCAAGCCAAGATACACCGGCACATACGTCGACATGTCCAAGCTTAACCCATATCCGCGCCATCTCATCACCGCAGAGCAGTATGGCTGGGAATGGTCCGTGCTGGTCAGTCGCGGCTGCAAACACCACTGCAGCTTCTGCCTTATCCCCGGCATGCTTGGCAAAACTCGCTATCGCCCGATCCCCGACATAATCAATGAGATTTCCGAAATGGAAACCGATTGGGTCGAACTTCACGCTGACCACCTGACGGAGGATCGCGAATACGCTTTGGAATTATTCAAAGCATTAGAAACGCTCAAGATTAGATGGGCAGGCGAAACCACTATTCGCATAGCAGATGATCCGGAACTTCTGGAAGCCGCAGCAAGGTCCGGTGCGAAGTACTTGCTCATTGGAATAGAAACCCCGTCCAAGGCAGCACTCAAGCGTGCTGGCAAGGGATTTGTAAAACCTGAAAACTTAAAATCTCAAATTTCTAACATTCATACACATGGAATTATTGTCGACACCACGGCTATTTTTGGCTTCGACGAGCATACACCAGAAATTTTCATCGAAACCGCCAAGTTCTATCATGACATAGGGGTAGATATTACCGCACCGGCCATCGCCATCCCCTTCCCCGGCTCCCGCTTCTACAAACAGCTGGAAGAGGAGGACAGATTGCTCTCTGACAATTGGGGAGAATTTGATGGTGCCCATGCGGTCTACCAGCCCAAAAACATGAGCTGTGAAGAGCTTGAGGCGGGTGCAGAAGAATTCTCGCAGCATTTTTACTCAATGTCGCGGTCAGCTTCGAGAAAACTTCGTCAGATAAAAGATTTCGGGTTGGCGACCACGCTTCAGATTACGTGATTGCCAGCGCCTCATACCATAGGAAGGATGGCTAAGCCTAAAGGATCCCAACCCTTAAACTTTACCGTCCAATTAAGGAGAGCTTAGAACAGTTTAACTGTCTCTACAGCTCTCCTTTTTCCAAAATTTCGCCCCACAAAGACGCATCAAATCCAAGCAAAAGCTGTTTTCCACCAATAATAAGTGGCCTTTTAATTAATGAAGTTTCCTGTGCCATCAAGGCGATAGCGCTAGCCTGGTCCGTGACACCAGCCTTGGTTTCATCATCCAATTTGCGCCATGTGGTACCGCGTTTATTCAAAACAGCGTCCCAACCGAATCGCTCGCAGGCCTCTATCAGTGCATTTTCATCTGCACCATCTTTCTTGTAATCGTGAAAATTGTAGTCGATTTTAGATTCATCCAGAAGTTTACGAGCCTTGCGAACACTGTCGCAATTGCGAATACCATACATAATCAACAAGATCAGAACCCTTCATTTCCTCATCATTAGATGAAATATACTCATCTTAACGTTAGTGCGTCTCTCAACTGACGCGCATTAAACCGCAAGAAATACATCCCTTAGCACCTGAATACGCTATGAAATTGCGCTGCGCCCACATTAATTCCTCGTTTCAACTACGCAATGCCCCCTAGACGCATTCATTCATATGGGTAATATCACTAAGACGCCAGAATCCGCCTAATAAGTGGTCGGCGAAACCAGAGGGGCCCTGCAGAACAATTAATTTTCTGCATGAGGGGAAAAGGGGAGTTAATTTAGAATGCGTTTAAAGATTGCATCCGCTGCATTGGCAATGACGCTTGCTGCTGGAACTCAGGTAAATGCTGAAACGCTGAAGTTCGCATTTCAAGGGACTTACAATCAGCTAGATCCATACAGCTTGAACGAAACATTCACCATGGCCATGCACGGCAATGTGTATGAAGGTCTTGTTCGCCGTACAGCTGATCTCCAGATCGAACCTGCACTTGCAGAAAGCTGGGAAGTTATTGAACCAACCCGCTGGCGCTTCCACCTGCGCAAGGGCGTAAAGTTCCACAACGGCAACGACTTCAATGCTGACGACGTGGTTTTCTCTGCAAACCGTGTTCGCGCTGAAGGCTCTGACCTGACAACCCGTATCGCAGCGGACGTCAAGGTTGAGAAAGTAGACGACTACACCGTTGATTTCGTCCTGACAGGCGTAAACCCTATCCTTCACTCCGAGTGGTCCACTTGGTACATCATGGATAAGGAATGGACTGAAGCAAACAACGCTGTAAAAGTGACAAGCGCTTCTGACACCAATCCAAACTATGCGTCTTTGAACACAAACGGCACCGGCCCGTTCAAGATTGCAACGCATGAACCAGGCGTTAAAACCACTTTCACCGTAAACGACGGTTGGTGGGACCAGAAAGTACACAACCTGACTGGCGTTGAGTTCACTCCAATCGGATCTGATGCAACCCGCGTTGCAGCTCTTCTTTCCGGCGAGCTGGACATGGCGTTCCCAATCCCGGTACAGGACATCAAGCGCGTGGACAGCAATGCAGGCACATCTGCACTGACCGGTCCTGAGCTGCGCACCATCTTCCTCGGTTTCGACCAGAAGCGTGATGAGCTGACCTACTCCAACATCAAAGGCAAGAACCCGTTCAAGGACGTTCGCGTTCGTAAGGCGTTCTATCAGGCAATTGACGTTGATGCGATCAAAGCGAAAATCATGCGTGGCCTGTCCGAGCCTGCTGCTCTGATGATCTCACCATTCCTGTTCGCAAACTCCGGTGACTTCTCTCGCTACCCGTACGATCCGGCAGCTGCGAAGGCACTTCTCGCAGAAGCAGGTTATGCAGACGGCTTTGAAGTTGGCATGGACTGCCCGAATGATCGCTACGTCAACGATGAAGCAATCTGTCAGGCGACTGCAGCATTCCTTGCGCGCGTAGGCATCAAAGTAAACCTGAATGCACAGCCTAAAGCGAAGTACTTCGCTAAGATCCTGGCATCTGGCGGCTTTGACACGTCCTTCTACATGCTCGGTTGGACCCCAGGTTCATTCGACAGCTACAACGTTCTGCTCAACCTCAACAACTGTCGTGATGACAAAGGTGCTGGCGGACCATTCAACCTCGGTGGTTACTGTAACCCACGTGTTGATGAGCTGACAAAAATGGTTCTCTCCGAAAACGACGAAGAGAAGCGTAACAGCATGATCTCCGAAGCCTACACAATCCTGAACAACGAAGTATCTCACATTCCACTGCACCAGCAGGGTCTGGCTTGGGGTGTATCCGACAAGGTTACTCTGAAGCAGCGTGCGGATAACGAGTTCCACTTCAAGTTTGTAGTGAAGAACTAAGTCTACGGCTTAGCCAACAAAATAATAGCCCGGCGCCCTAGGCGCCGGGCGCCTCTATTCTCAGGAACAACTATAAAACACCATGTTTGGCTTTATTTCCCGGCGTATCGCCATGGCTCTCGTGGTCATGTTTGTCGTAGCCTTAATCTCCTTCCTGCTCTTCCGCTTTGTTGGAGATCCTGTAAACCAGATGGTGGGCATTGAGACCACCCCGGAACAGCGTGAAGCCTTGCGCCAGCGCCTCGGTCTGAACGACCCTGTTCTCGTTCAGTTTTTCCGTTATGTCCTGGGCGCAATCCAGTTTGACTTCGGTAACTCCTACCAGTTCAAGCAGCCTGTGGCAGACCTGATTGGTCGCCGTCTGCCTGCAACTCTGGAACTGTCCTTCGCCTCTGCAATTTTTGCATTGCTGCTGGGCATTCCAATGGGCGTTTACACAGGTCTGAACCGCGATTCCTGGCTCTCAAAGATGTTCCTGTCGGTATCTCTTGTAGGTATCTCTCTGCCAACATTCTTTATCGGCATCTTGTTTATCTTCTTCTTCTCGGTCACATTGCAGTGGCTGCCAAGCTTTGGCCGCGGTGAGGTCGTTGCCCTGGGGTCTTTCTGGGACACAGGTTTCCTGACCATCAGCGGTCTGAAGGCCATCATCCTGCCGGCAATTACGCTTGGGCTGTACCAGATGACCCTCATCATGCGCCTGATCCGCGCTGAGATGCTGGAAGTGATGCGGACCGACCACATCAAGTTCGCCCGCGCTCGCGGTTTGCCGAACCGGTCTGTCTATTACATCCACGCTCTCAAAAACACGATGGTGCCTGTGATCACCATCACCGGTCTGCAGCTCGGCTCCATCATCGCCTTCGCGATTATCACCGAGACCGTGTTCCAGTGGCCGGGCATGGGCATCCTCTTCCTGCAAGCCGTGCAGAACGTGGATATTCCGATCATGGCAGCTTACCTGCTGCTCACCGCTTTCATCTTCGTGTTCATCAACCTCATCGTAGACATTCTCTACGTCGTGATTGATCCACGCCTGCGCACCGAACGCGGCCGCGCATAAGAAACGGTAAGGATAACAATCATGACAGATAACACACCAACCGTTTCCGGCAGTGAGGCTTCAGAAGCCCCGCGCTCCGCAATGGCCCGCTTCCTCGACAGCGACCTGCTGCACAGCTTCCTCAGCTCCAAGGTGACAGTTCTCGCGGCTTTCACCACGGTAGTACTGATGCTGGCAGCTCTGTTTGCTCCGCTTGTCGCACCGTTCAACCCGTTCGATCTGGCTCAGATCAGCATCATGGACGCACGCATTCCGCCGATTGGTATGGAATGGTCCGACCCACGCTACCTGCTGGGCACAGATGATCAGGGCCGCGATCTGCTCTCTGGCATCCTGTATGGAATGCGTATTTCTCTGGCAGTGGGCTTCCTGTCTGTGGCATTTGCCGCAGTCCTCGGCATCTCCCTCGGCCTGATTTCCGGTTATGTCGGTGGCCGCACAGACGCGATCATCATGCGTATCGCTGAAGTCCAGCTTACCTTCCCGGCCATCCTGCTGGCATTGCTCATCGACGGCATTGCAAACGGCATCTTTGGCAACATCGATCGTGAGACCTGGGCAATCTGGATTCTAACGTTCTCCATCGGCCTGTCCTTCTGGGTGCAATACGCACGTACAGTTCGCGGTTCCACTCTGGTGGAGAAGAACAAAGAGTATGTTCAGGCCGCCCGCGTCATTGGCATTCCGGCATGGATCATCATGATCCGCCACGTGCTGCCAAACGTGCTTGGTCCGGTTCTGGTTATTGCAACCATCAACCTTGCTCTGGCAATCATCACAGAAGCAACCCTCTCCTTCCTTGGCGTTGGTGTTCCATCAACACAGCCATCTCTGGGCACCCTGATCCGCATCGGCAACGACTTCCTGTTCTCAGGTGAGTGGTGGATCGCGATCTTCCCAGGTCTGGCGCTCGCGATCCTCGTGCTGGCAGTGAACCTGCTGGGCGACTGGCTCCGCGACGCTTTGAACCCGAAACTGCGCTAGGGAGGCCAGACCATGAGCATCTTAGATATTCGCGGCCTCACTGTTGAGTTTCCGAGCCGCAAAGACGTCTTCACAGCGTCCCGTAATGTCAATCTCTCCGTAGACGCCGGTAAAATCCTCGGCGTGGTCGGAGAAAGTGGCGCCGGCAAGTCCACCGTCGGCAACGCCGTCATCGGTCTTCTGGAAAATCCGGGCCGGATTGCCGAAGGTGAAATCCACCTCGACGGCAAACGTATCGACAACCTTGCGGCTGAAAGCATGCGCAAACTGCGCGGCAAGCGCATTGGCATGATCTTTCAGGATCCGCTGACCTCTTTGGATCCATTGCAAACCATCGAGTTCCAGCTGGTCGAAACCATCCGCCTGCACCTGCCGCTCTCCAAGACAGAAGCTCGCGCACATGCGGTTGATCTGCTGGATCAGGTTGGCATTCCAAATCCGGAAGAACGCATCGCGCAGTACCCGCACCAGTTCTCCGGCGGTATGCGCCAGCGTGTGGTGATCGCTCTCGCTCTATGCGCAGACCCGGAAGTTGTCATCGCAGATGAACCAACAACCGCGCTTGACGTTTCCATTCAGGCTCAGATCCTGAAGCTGATGAAGCGTCTGTGTGAAGAGAAGAACGTGGCGATGGTCGTCATCACCCACGACATGGGTGTGATCGCAGACCTCACCGACCACGTTGCGGTGATGTACCGTGGTGATCTGGTTGAATACGGCGAATCCAAGCAGGTATTGGGCGCTCCAAAGCACCCATACACCCAAAGCCTGATCGCCGCCGTTCCGCGTCCGGACGTAAAAGTACATCGCTTCCCGCAGGTCGATTACATTGAAGGCTCAGCAAAGCCCTTCAAGCAAATCGACATCGGCACCCACTGGCTGGGCAAGGCGCGTGACTACAAATCTGTCGATGGCCCACTGCTTGATGTAAAAGACATCACCATGAAGTTCCTCACCAAGGACGCATGGATTTCTAAAAACAGGCAGTACTTCACCGCTCTGGACAAAGTCAGCTTTGACATCCACGCAGGGGAAACCTTTGGCCTCGTGGGCGAAAGTGGCTCAGGTAAATCAACCATGGCCCGCGTCATCACTGGCCTTTACCACCCGGCAGGCGGCACCGCCCACTTTGCAGGACAGGAACTGACCAGCCTGAAAGACAAGAAGCAGGTTCTGGCAATGCGCCGCCAGATGCAGATGATCTTCCAGGATCCGTTCTCCTCCCTGAACTCCCGCATGCGTGTGCGTGATATTGTGGCTGAACCAATCAAGTTCCACAAACTCGCCAGCACCAACAGCGAAGTGAACCAGATCGTTGATGACCTTCTGGAGCACGTCGGCCTAGGTGTAGCAGCTGCAGCCAAGTTCCCGCATGAGTTCTCCGGCGGCCAGCGCCAGCGCATCTCCATTGCCCGCGCCCTGGCGACACGCCCTCGCTTCTTGGTTTGTGATGAACCAACTTCCGCGCTGGACGTATCCATTCAGGCACAAATCCTCAACCTGCTCAAAGACCTGCAGGACGAGCTGGGCCTCACCATGCTGTTCATCAGCCACGACCTCGCAGTCATCCGCCAGATGTGTAACCGCACCGGCGTCATGCGCCACGGCCAGCTTCTGGAAGTTGCGGACACCGAAGACCTCTTCGACAAACCTCAACACGCTTACACCAAGGAGCTCCTCTCCCTGATGCCAAGCATGGACGGTCTGTCCCGCCAAAATCTGGAAGAAGAACTGGCCTAACGCCACTCACATTCCGAAGACCACAAAGGGCCCCCAGCGGGCCCTTTTCTTTTGCCTGCACGCCAGATGATAAGTTAACGCAACAACACAACCTCTAATTCAATAGCGCTTAAAGTCTCCTACAAGCACTTCAGCTTGCATTACCCTAGGATACACTTCCTCCCAACGCTTAGCATTTTCATTAAGACAGCCATCCCTAAGCTCTGCTCATCCGCAAGGATACAAAAGCGACTAATGCGAACCCAATTCGATCAGAGCAGGCTAAAAAATATGAAAAAGACAACTGCCGCCGTCGCAGGCCTTGGCCTCCTCGGCCTCGCGATCTCACCGGTCTTGGCTGACAATCACGACACGACTGGGAAAACCACCGTCGAGTTTTCTGAACTGTCATTGGTCTCCGGCCAGCCTGATGACGGCACCTGTAAGACCCGCTATTCCGACGGTTACTCTGCCGTACATAAAGGCAAAAATGCTGATGGCCATCAGCAGGTTGAATCTGAAAAAGGCCACGACATTCTCATTACGGAAACCGACGGCACTGTAGGTGAAGGTATTTTCACCGTCACGAACACTTATGAAATCGTCTTCCCTGATAGCGAGGATAAAGCCCCCGTCGAAGTGACGATGTTCGCCTCAGGTGTGAGCGGCGAAAGTCCCGTTGTTGGCGTATTTTCTGACGGCACATGTCGCGGACACATCACCATTCACGACGCCACAGATAAATCCTGACAGACTTTAAAAGGAGACAATTATGAAAGACTTGAGCAAACTGCACGCAGCAGCCCAAAACCCTTTCGCACATAAAGCTGTTACACCAACTCAAAAAGCAGCATGCTATTTTTTCGGCGGCTTCCCACTCGATAAAATTGAGAACAAGTCTGACGTAAAAGAAGACGACAAAGACTAGAGAAAAACGAGCGCGTTGCACTTTAATTCCGGCGCGCTCTTCCAACTCAAATCTTTACCCCCTCTCCCACAAGAGCAACACAAATGGACTGGTATTCAGCAGAACGCACTAGCTGCACAGAAGGTCGCAACAAGATTGCTGCGTTAGATTTAGAATGCATCTTCAATCAGCTCGTTGGCTCCGTAGAAACTGGAGGTTATGAATGGCCGCAAAAAGAGGCGCGTGAAGCAGTCAATGCCTATCGCAGCTTCCTGGTTGATACACTCGAGTTAGAGATCAGGTACAAAGAAGACTACCCGCAGGACGCCCGCGCCTGGCCTTCCAAGGCCGTAGACATTGTCTGGCACACACACATCCTCTTCACCGAAAAGTACTTCGAAGACTGCAACGCAATCTTTGGGCATTATCTCCACCACCGCCCACAAGTCCCTCCACCCGTCTATGAATGATGTCTCCGGTCTCCCATCTCTTTCTCAACACGGGCTCCCATACTGTGCCATTTTCTCTCTCAGATTTCTGTCAGGCTGCACAACACCAGAGAACCCCGTTCAATCTGGAAAAATTCATTGATTATCGAACCCCTCAACTTGAAGGGTCAGACACACGCCCAGAGGCTCTGATGCACATCGACAAGTGCATTCAGCGTAATATCTCCAAGCTCAATCTGTCCAACTACAACATCAAAGCAATCACTGAGTTGGAGACAACACTCAGGGAAAAAAACAATCTGCCTGACAGTTGCTCAGTCATGCTCGGCAGTGGTATCAATACCTTCCTCGAGGAACTCTCGCTCGCATTCGCGAAAGGTCGATCCGTCCTCCTGCCTGAGTTTGATTACTTCCTCTTTGGCATCACGCTAGAAAAGCTCGGCATCCAGTCCAACAAGTTCAAGCTCACAAATGGTGGACACTGGGACACTGCCGACGCTTTAGCAAAGCTGCAAGAACACGACCCGGCGATCACCCTGCTCAGCACGCCCAACAACCCCACATCCAGAACAGCCCCGGTGGAGTTCATCGAAACGCTTGCCACCCATACAAATGGTCTCGTCGTCATTGATGAAGTTTATCACTTGTTTGCAGATGACCCGCACGTCCTGTGCCGCTTGCTGGAGACACACGAAAACCTCGTCCTCATGCGCAGCATGTCAAAGGCAGGTTTTGCGGCAACTGGTTTTGGCTATATCACGGGCAACACCAAGATCATCAGTTGCCTCAGGCAGCTCAAAGGTGGCACGACCATCTCTCCACTCAACGTGGCGGCTGGCAAAGCTCTGATTGAAAACCATGACCTGCTTGCAGCACACGTCAAATCCTGCTGCCAATGGCGCGATCATGTAAAGAACAGCATCGAGCAACACACCGCTCTCTCCTGCCTGCCCAGCGAAACAGATTTCTTGCTTATCGAAACACCGGCAGGACAAGCAGATGCATTCACCACCCATTTAATCGAAGCTGGCATTCCTTGCATCAGCTACGCACCAATGCCTCAGCTCACCGACTGCATTCGGGTCATGCCTTCCAGCATATCTGACGCAATCACTCTGTGTCACTTCCTTCAGAAACTTAATGATCTGGCAGAGGGAGTTTTGCAAAAAACCTAGGCTTTCTGCCAAATGATTGCGCTGTCAAATAATGAACATAGTTTCGACTATACATAGCAGGTTCGCGCCTTCTAACCCCATGAACGAAGATTGTCATGTTCCTGCGCAACTCAATAATTGGAGTAACAAGCTTACTCCTCATATCTTTCCTGGGAATTATACATCCGATCGGTGACAGCTTGTCTGTTCTTCGGCTGCCTCTGGCCGTCTTACTCGCTATTCTCACTCTCTTTAGCTACCGCCAGCCCAAGTTGATGATCATCGGTTTTTTGGTCGCAATAATCAGCAGCGCAACAGTATTGTGGGCTTATCAGGGAGTGCGCGTCCCAGAGAATTACGATCTGGCGGTCTATCAAAAGAACCTGAGTTTCCGCCCGGGAGATCGCTCAGACATCCTAAATGACATCCTCATGCTGAAGCCAGATGTGATCACGCTTCAGGAAGCGCACAAAAGGCATCTTCCCCTCATCAACTCACTCAAGAAGCAGTATCCCTACCACATCGTTTGTCCGTTTACTGCCGTCGGTGCAGTCGCTGTGCTCTCACGCCTCCCTCTTGCTTCTGATGCTTATCGCTGTGAGATCGGCCTCGGCATAGCAGCACTGCACATCCAAAGCTCAGAGGGACCGCTCTGGGTGGTGTCTATCCATCAGCACTGGCCATGGCCGTTTCCTCAAGAGACACAAGCTGGGAAAATCATCTCGATCTTATCAGAGCTGGATGGACTGAAGATGATTGCTGGCGATTTTAACATGGTCCCGTGGTCGCATAATCTGGATGAATACGCCGACGCCACGGACACCCAATTGGCCGGTCCATTTGAAGCAAGCTTCCTCTTCAAAGGCACCTATGCCATGCGCATTGACCACGTCCTCGCACCAAAGGGCGGAAAGACCTTTCTCCGCCCTTACTACGGCTCCGACCACCACGGTTTGTTTGCCCGTGTAGACCTGTAAACGGCCTTACACCTTACGCGCAACTATGAAACGCCCCATGGGAGTCGCCGGATAGTTGCCAGTCTCAACAATCTTGAAACCTGCCTGCTCAATCTGACGCCCCAATTCCACCTGCTTGAAGTAGGTCACATAAGGCGCGTACCCAACAAGGCGCATCACATTGATCAGCCAGCGCCAGTAAAACGCAGAATCGCCCAAACATGGTGTCTTGGAAATGAGCAATCCCCCCGGCTTCACAAGTCGCTGTACCTGATTGATTGCATCAGCCGGACCTTTGATCAGATGAATAACGTTATACGCCATCACCACATCATAGGTCTTGCCATCAAGCACTGATCCACCTGCGGGAGCATGCACAAAACTCACATTCTCAACGCCGTCGTCCCACGCCTTTTCACGCCCAAACTCAATCATCTTGCCGGAAATATCGCTAGCGGTCATGTGCTTGACATGCTTGGCCAAAAGCATCGCCGTGGCCCCGCTGCCACAGCCCAGTTCCAACACCTCTTGCTCCGGTGTGAGATAAGAACGGACACGGTCCATCGCCTTCTCATAGGAAGCAACGTCTTTCATTGGTCGCGCCACATAACCCGGCGCATGCTTGTCCCAAAATCCTGCGGAATTCTGCATCGGAAACCCTCCATTTCCTGCAGTGTATCCATGCATATTATCAAAACAAATTGCCAAAATTCGCAGTTGAGGTATACAAATATGCATGAATTGGCAGAGCATCTCATTCGACTGGAACCAGGCCCGCGCTTTCCTTGTCACAGCGGAGGAAGGCTCCCTTTCGGCTGCAGCAAGGGCCCTCGGCCTCACTCAACCCACACTGGGCAGGCAGGTCTCTGCGCTGGAAGAAGCACTCGGCGTGACGTTGTTTGAGCGTGTTGGCCGCTCACTCTCACTCACGCAGGCCGGTTTTGAGCTGCTGGAGCATGTGAAATCTATGGGAGAGGCCGCCAACCGCATCTCATTGGCAGCGTCCGGCCAGTCTCAGGAGATCGACGGAACCGTCTGCATCAGCGCAAGCGACACCGCCTCAGCCTTCATCCTAACGCCAATTCTGAAGCAATTGCGCGAGATCGCACCAGGCATTCACGTGGAAATCATCGCCACCAACACCGTCAGTGATTTGCAGCAGCGTGAAGCAGATATCGCCATCCGCCATATCCGCCCGGAACAACCAGACCTGACCGCAAGGCTTGTGAGGGAAACCACCGCACACTTCTATGCCAGCAAAACCTATCTGAACCGCAAGGGCCGCCCACAATCGGCCAATGACATGGCAAACCACGACTTCATCGCCTTCGACAGGCCAGACAAGTTCCTCAAGTATTTCACCGAGTCTGGCCTGCCACTCAAAGAAAGCAACTTCAAACTAACAACCGCAAGCGGATTGGTGGGGTGGCAACTGGTCAGAAATGATCTCGGCATCATCGTCATGATTCAAGAGATCGCTGAAATGTTCCCGGAAATGGAACAGGTGCTGCCAAGCTTTGAGCCATTCGTCGTGCCCTTCTGGCTGGCAACCCACCGCGAACTGCACACCTCAAAGCGCATCCGCCTGGTCTTCGACCTCCTGGCGGACACGCTCTCAAGCAAACAGCTGCTAGGCTGACACCGGCTCTTCGGCTATCACATAATGCAGTTTCTTGAACTGCTGACGCCATGCAGAAACCTGAGGCAGATACCGCTCGGGCTGGTCAGAGCGCAAAGCAGCTGCAATCAATCGCGCCATCTCATTCGCATGGCTGGTACCAATACCCCAGCGCACCAGCTCAGGCGTCCCGATACGCAGCCCGTTCATGTCTCCCTCAACCTCAGCAATCGGTAATCCGATGCCACAGGCAAGGAAACCAGCCTTACGGAGTTTCTTGGAGGCCGTCTGTCCTCCGCCAAAGGAAGCCGCTTCAACAGCAAACTGATGTGACTGCGTAAAGCCCTGCGCCTTGGCAAACACGGGAATGCCCTGTGCATCGAGCTCCTGCGCCAGTGCTTTTGAAAGGGCAATCATCTCAGCAGCATACACTTGCCCATAGTCCCGCCAATCCAGCATGGTCACCGCCAGCGCGGCAGACTTCGCCGCATCAAAGTTGGCAGTCATCCCCGGAAACGCGATGGCATCCATCCGCTCAATTAACTCAGCATCATTGGAGACAATCAGACCGCCCGCAGGCCCGCCAAGGCTCTTGTAGGTGCTCATGGTCATAAAATGAGCACCCTCTTCCAACGGATTCGCCCAGGCTCTGCCAGCAATGATCCCGCATTGATGCGCCGCATCAAACATCACTTTGGCACCCACCTCATCGGCGATCTCACGAATAGCGCGCACAGGATGCTCAAACAGGTTGAGGCTGGAACCGACTGTGATCAGCTTCGGCTTTTCCGCTTTAGCAAGCTCACGAAGCCCTTCCACATCAATGGTGTAGCCATCCGCATTCACCGGAGCAGGCACAGTGCGCAAACCATAAAGCCCGGCACAGCCTGCAATGTGGTGGGTCACATGCCCGCCAATGGAAGCTGGCGGCGCGATGATCGTGTCACCCGGCTGACAGGTCGCCATAAACCCATAAAGATTGGCGATGGCTCCGGACGGCACACGGATCTCAGCATACTGCGCATCAAACACTTCCGCGCTTAGTTCAGCCACGATCACCTCAATCTCTTCAATAGCTTCCAGCCCCATCTCATATTTATCACCGGGGTAGCCGAGAGACGGGCGAGAACCGATGCCAGAGGCCAGAAACGCCTCAGCTCTTGGGTTCATCACATTCGTTGCCGGGTTTAGGTTGAAGCACTGATCCTCATGAATTTCCCTGTTTTGAGAAGCTAGCGCATCCAGTCGCCCCAGAAGAGCCGCAGAACTCTGCGCTTGCGTACGCTGCGCAACCTCCTGCACCAGTGCTTCACAGTGAGCCGGAACCCAATTTCGTTTCGCTAAAACCATCACAACCTCCCAATTGTTGAGAGGAGTGTGCGGACAGAAGGCTTGAGAGCGCAAACCAGAATATGTAATTATTGGCCTAGAAAAACTAAGGCTAAGCCATGTCAGTCTCTCCCTCCCGCCCCAAAGGGCCACCTCTCAACGCCCTTCGTGCATTCGAAGCCGCCGCCCGCCTCGGCGGTTTTGCCAATGCAGCAGAAGAACTGAGCGTCACCGCAGGCGCTGTCTCCCAGCACATCAAGGCATTGGAGGAATGGGTCGGCGCGGACCTGTTCGAGCGCCGCTCTCAAGGCGTCCACCTGACAGAGCTGGGACAGGACATCGCCCCGCACTTCTCTAAGGCCTTCGATGAACTGGGCAACGCCGTCCGCCAATTACGAGCCAAAACCAGCCGCAAAACCATTCACATTGCTGCCCTGCCAAGCGTTGCGCAACTCTGGCTCTCCCCGCGCCTGCCCAAAATCAGAGAGGCTTTGCCAGACACCAACATCTCTGTCATCGCACTGGAAACACCGCCCAATCTGGGCCGCGAGATCTACGATCTCTCCATCTTCATCGGCAAACCCAAAGGCACAGCTCAAGAGCGCATCATCGCAGAGGACCTCATCACCCCAGTCTGCTCGCCAGCAACAGCAAAAGGCCTGAAAGAACCACAGGACCTTGAGACAGAAACCTTCCTCCACGATGTGATCTGGGCAGACGACTGGCAGGTCTGGGCCAACACAAACGCACCAACTCTGAATGGTTTGAGCGACGGCCCAAACTATTCCCTCTATGCCATCGCAATGGAAGAAGCGAAAAACGGCGCAGGCATCCTCATGGGTCACAAAGCCCTCGTCGAACCGTCTCTGAAGAAAGGTGACCTCCAAGCCCCTTTCACCCAATGGCAACCAACCGGAAAATCCCTCATCCTGGAATGCGCCAGCCTGCCAACTCCATCAAAAGAGATCACACAGATCATCTCTTTGCTACTGGCATAGCCATTGAGCAGACACCGCTCGTTCCCATTACGTGACTATCCACAGAGCGCCTTTCCGCACTGAAAGGTCAGGGACAGGTCAAACTACGCAAAACCCTATGTGTTCCCTGCAAAAATGATCAGGCTGTGGTCTCGGCTTCGATCAGGATCACAACATGACTACATCACATAGGAGAGCTTGCGTATTTACCCTCTCTACAACCACTTGACCCGCCCTCACCAATGGTAATAAGTCCTGAGGGTCTAAACTCGGCAACCGAAGATAGCTCTGATGAACGCACCCTCAGCCTCTGCAGCCCAAACCGTCAAACTCGACATCACCGGAATGACATGTGCAGGTTGCGCATCTCGCTTGGAAAAGACTCTCCAGGCAACCGAAGGTGTGGTCAAAGCCACGGTCAATTTCGCACTTGAAATGGCAGAGGTGGAACACCTGCCTCAGGTCGCCGCAAATGATCTGGTGGACGTGGTCTCAACAGCTGGTTTTGAGGCAAAGGAGCGCCGGGACGAGGCAGAGGCAGCAAAGAAGGCGTTTGAAGAGCGCGAAGCACATAGCGACGCAGAAGAACGCAAAACCTTTCAACTTTTCGCGCTATCAACGCTCCTTGCGATTCCATTAGTCATTCCAATGGTTTTGATGGCGTTTGGTGTGCAATTCGAGCTCTCTGGCGTACTGCAGTTTGCATTAGCAACGCCAATCCAACTTTTCGTCGGTGCGCGATTCTACAAGGGTGCGTTTGCAGCTCTGCGTCATGGCGGCGCCAACATGGATGTCCTCGTCTCGCTCGGCACATCCGCCGCTTATCTGTACAGCGTTTATAACGTCTTCTTCGCCACACAGGCGCAGGCAACAGACCTCTATTTTGAAGCATCCGCCGTCATCCTCACCCTTATCCTGATGGGTAAGTATCTGGAAATACGGGCAAAACGCTCCACCTCAGCTGCTGTTCGCTCTCTGATCGCCCTGCGACCAACCACGGCCAACAAGATCGTCGGCGACAAGATTATCCCCGTCGGCATCTCAGATCTGCGCCTCGGCGATTACATAGTTATCAAACCGGGCGAGTGCGTTCCAACCGATGGCTTGATTGAAGAGGGTGAAAGCGAGCTGGATGAATCTATGCTCACCGGTGAGAACCTCCCCGTGCACAAAAACAAGGGTGATCAGGTAACCGGTGGAACAATCAACGGAGCAGGTGCAATTTTTGTCCGCACCACCGCCCTTGGTGAATCAACACGCTTAGCTCAGATTATCCGCCTTGTTGAAGGCGCACAGGCCTCCAAGGCACCGCTACAAAAATTAGTCGACAAAGTCGCAGCTATTTTTGTTCCCGTTATTGTACTGATCGCCCTCGCAACCTTCGCTGGCTGGATGCTTTACTCCGGCGATGTCACAACAGCCGTCAGCGCATCCGTCGCCGTCCTCGTCATCGCCTGCCCTTGCGCACTGGGACTTGCTACCCCGACAGCACTTGTCGCAGGCACCGGCGCAGCTGCGAAGGCTGGCATACTTATCCGCGATATCGAAGCGCTGGAACGCGCCCACAAAGTCGATACGATCCTCTTTGATAAAACCGGCACGCTGACCGTCGGCAAGCCAGTTCTGACGGATGCTCAGGCGTTTGACCGCAATGACGACCGCCTGCTGACAATCGCAGCCAGCATCCAGTTGGGCAGCGAACACCCACTCGCCAGCGCACTTATCCGCGCAGCGGAAGAGCGCAATCTCAAACTCACCCGCCCACGCTCCATCAAAGCTATCCCCGGCAAGGGCCTGATTGCAGAGCTCACCGGACAGCAGGTCTCCATCGGCAACGCAGCCCTGATGAAAGACCTGAATGTCGCCCCATCCATGATGGGTGATGGCCTTGTAAAAACTTACGAATCCTCAGGTAAAACCGCAGTCACAGTCGCCCTTGGCGATCGTGCAATCGGTGTTCTAGCGTTTGTTGATCAGGCACGGGACTCCGCCCGTGAAGCTGTAGAATCCCTTAAGAAACAAGGCATTCGCACAGTCATGATTACGGGTGACACGGAACTCGCCGCCAAAAACATCGCAGATCAGGTCGGCGTTGACGAATTCCAGGCACGCGTTCATCCAGAAGGCAAGAACGAAGTTGTAAATGACTTGAAAGAACAAGGCTATAGAGTTGCAATGGTCGGCGACGGCATCAACGATGCCCCTGCTCTGGCAGCTGCTGACCTCGGCATTGCAATGGGCTCCGGCGCAGATGTTGCATTGGAAACCGCAGGCGTCACACTCATGCGTTCTGAGCCAAAGATGATCCCGGCAGCACTGGACATCTCCAAGGCAACCCTCAGAAAAATCAGACAAAACCTGTTCTGGGCCTTCATCTACAACATCATCGGCATTCCGCTGGCAGCGCTGGGATTGCTCTCCCCTGTCATCGCAGGAGCCGCCATGGCCATGAGTTCCGTCTCCGTGGTTACCAACGCCATGTTGCTGCGGCGCTGGAAACCGAAGAACATGAACTGACATCATCAATCCAGCCCCTGAAAGACAAACTCAGGGGCTTTTTTGTATCTTCCCTCCCTCCGGTTGACCAATACCGTTCTTTCTTAGAAGAACTCTGACCAATCATAAGAGCGCTAACTAGAAGAATAATGCTTCACCACACTTATCAGACTGATGCAGTAGAAATAAATCAGTTAGACGGAAAACAAATAAGCTCTTCATAAGGTCAACCAATATATAAAATGGTTTGACAACTCCTCGAATCCATCCAATTCTTTCCATTACATATCGCAGTCTCAGCATTCTATAGTTTCATCTCACGAATACATTCGCTGCGATCATCCGGGGGGAAGCATATGTTTACGAGAAAGATTGCCAAAGCCACAGTTCTGGGTGCAGCTCTGCTTGCAACAACTTCATTCGGCTACGCGAAGACATTGAAACTCAGCCACAATCAAGGACCAGAGCACCCTCTGCACATTTCCATGCAGCACATGGCGGACAAAGTTGCAGAAGCCACCGACGGCTCTCTCAAAATCCGCATCTACGGCAATGGCGCACTGGGAACACAAAGAGAATCCATGGAGTTAGTGCAAGAAGGCACCCTCGCAATGGCCAAAACCAATGCCAGCGAATTGGAAGCCTTTGAAGAGTCCTACTCAGCACTGAACCTGCCTTACATCTTCGTAGATGAGAACCATTATTTCGATGTTCTCAGCGGCCCAATCGGTGATGACATCCTTGCAGCATCAGCAGACAAAGGTTTTATTGGTCTGACCTTTTACGTGGAAGGTGCCCGCTCCTTCTACGCCAACAAGGAAATCCACTCTCCAGCTGATCTCAAAGGCATGAAGATCCGAGTCCAACCATCCCCCTCCGCAATCCGCATGGTAGAGCTACTCGGCGGCAGCCCAACCCCAATCTCCTGGGGCGAATTGTACAGCGCACTTCAGCAGGGCGTGGTCGATGGTGCAGAGAATAACCCGCTGGCGCTGACCACAGCCCGTCATGGTGAAGTCTCCAAGGTTTACTCCGATGACGGCCACACAATGATCCCGTCTATCGTTGTCATTTCAACCACAGTCTGGAATTCGTTAAACACAGACGAACAAACAGCAATTCGTGATGCTGCCAAGTCCTCCATGCACTTCCATCGGGCCCAGTGGAATGAGATGACAAAGAAGCACATCGAGCAGGCAAAGTCCGAGCTTAATGTGAAGTTCATTGAGGTGGATAAAGCACCATTCATCGAAGCTGTTTTGCCAATGCATGCAGAAGCCGCGGAAAAATCTGAGAGAGTTGGTTCCTTGATCACACGCATCAAAGCATTGACCCAATAAGCCTTCTAATGGAATAAGAAAGGCCAGAGTAACAAGGCAAATCTCTGGCCTTTTGTCTCGCTTGCAAATCTGCTTTATTTAGTATCTTAAGCGTGCAGCAATCACTAAAAATCCGCCAAACCGCGCAGGCATGGGAGAATGAGCGAAATGGATGGTCAGCGTCGCCGCTATCAGGAAGTAGCTGAAGTCTTGCGCAAAGAGTTAGGCAACGGAACGTTCAAGGTTGGAGATCGCCTGCGCCCGGAGCGCCAGATTGCTGAAGAAATGAACGTCAGCCGCTCACTTCTGCGCGAAGCTATGATCATGCTTGAGATCGAAGGCTTGATTGATGTGCGCAAAGGATCAGGCACTTACGTTGTACGCCTGCCGGATGCGGAGCAAGTTACTCCCACCTCAAATCTGGAAGACATCGGCCCATTTGAGCTCCTGCAGGCACGCCAGCTTATGGAAAGCAACATCGCAGCCTTCGCAGCATCCATGGTCACCAAAGCAGATATCCTGCGCATGCGCGATGCTCTGGAGCGTGAGCGCGAAGACCTGGCAAAAGGCTCCGGCGGGTATGAGGCAGACGAGGAATTTCACCTGCTCATAGCAGAAGCCACCCAGAACTCGGTACTGGTCGATATGGTCAGAAACCTCTGGCAGCAACGCACCCGTTCCAGAATGTGGGATAAGCTGCACGAACGCATCTTCGACAACACATACCGCGAAGAGTGGCTCAACGACCATCAGGACATCCTCGATGCCCTGAAGCGAAGAGACCCGCAAGCAGCAAAACAAGCGATGTGGCAACACCTTGAAAACGTCAAGAAACGCCTGATGGATTTATCTGACGTCGACGATCCGGCTTTTGATGCCTACCTGTTCCAGCAGGATCCGCTAACGCCCGCATAACCCACCAACGGGCATTAATAGAGCACAATTCATAGTACCGTTGCCAAATAGGAATTATATCTTTGATAATTTCCCATAGACGTTTTGCACCCTTTACAGGCGGATGCGTTCGCGAGATGTTTACTACGTAAAATCAACAAGAGTGGGATGGAACAAGCTTCCACTTCGCACGCTGTGCATAGGGTGGCCCGGCAATCATGCACGAGATTGAGCTTAAGCTTTCTGTAGACGAAACAACTCTGGAGCAACTGGCCAAAGCAAAACCACCAAAAGGCTTTGCGGTCAGTGAGCAATCCGTGAAACGTCTCCGTTCCGTGTATTACGACACGCCGGACCACACGCTCAAAAAAGCCCGCATCTCGCTGCGCACGCGCCACAACGGTACCAACTGGCTGCAAACCATCAAGCAAGGCGGCGGCATGCAGTCCGGGCTCTCCAAACGGATTGAGCTGGAACTGCCCATAGCCGGAATTGAACCAGACTTCCATGTGATTTCTGATAATGAAATCAAGCATAAGCTGTTATCTCTGCTTGAGGGCAAGCAGTGGGGAATCCTGTTCGAAACCGCCATCACGCGCACTTTGGCCTACTATACAGACAAAGCAGGTGCGAAGATTGAAGTAGCTCTGGATTCTGGCATAGCCAAAACAGCCACTAAAGAGCATCCGATCCATGAAGTAGAGCTGGAGCTGATGGAAGGCCCGGTCGAAAGCCTGTACAAACTGGCAGGCGCACTCATGAAAGATCGACCAATTCTGTTTTCCAGCAGCAACAAGGCAGGCATTGGCTATCGACTGGCAAGTGGTGAACCACCTGAGCTGCCCTCAGAAGCACTTCACTCCAACTACATAGAGTTGGAACCCGAAGACAACGCAGGCTCAGCCTTCCAAAAAATCCTCAGCGAATGCCTCAACCAGATTGTTGCCAACCGTTCTTGCGTCCTTCAGCAAAATATCTCTGAAGGCCCGCACCAACTACGTGTCGGACTGCGTAGATTACGAAGTGCGTTCAATATCTACAAAGCAGCTTTCCCGGGCAACGAAACCATCGCAGCGCTAGATGTCTCCGCGAAGCAACTGGCAACAACTGCAGGAAATCAAAGAGATATCGATGTACTGGTGGAAGATATCATCACACCGGTCATCCCGTTACTGCCAGACACGCACTCAGTCGAACCGCTCTTTGAAGCCATTAAACTGGCACATGTGGAAGCTCAGGTTGAACTGAGACAGGAGCTGATTGATCCAAAGCTCAACGGCTTCCTACTCCAACTGGGAGAACTCGCACACAGCTCAGCTTGGAAAGAGAACCTGGTATTAAGCGAGTTCAAGAAACTGGACCTACCAATTCAAACCTTCGCCCAAAACGCATTGTCCAAGCGTTGGAAGGCCTGCGAAAAACGCGCGGAGAACTTGCAGGACCTCACCATCGAGCAGCGCCACGACCTCCGCAAATCACTCAAAAAACTGCGTTATACGGTTGAGTTCTTCCGCTCTCTCTATGAGCCAGAAGATCTGCGTATCTTCCTTAAGTGCCTGAAGCGACTTCAAAATACCTTTGGCTACCTCAACGATGTGGCCATGGCTGATCGTCTGGTCGCAATGAAGCTTCCGCAGTCCTTACAAAACAACGAAGTTTCAACGGTCATCGGTTTTGTCGCCGGTTGGCATCAGGCCAGAGCAGACAATGCATGGCTGGAAGCGCAGGAACGTTGGAACGCCGCCGTAGAAGCACCCAAGTACTGGCTCTAAACAAAAACCTAGTCATTTCTGACGGTTAGGTGCATTCGGTCAGCAGCCACATAGGCTCGACCAATTTGTATAGGCGCCCCACTCGCAATCACATTGATAGATTCCATCACGAGCACAGGCGATCCCTCGGAGATCTTAAGCAACTCCGCGTTATGCGCACTACAAAGTGCCGCCGTAATCCGGGTTTCCTGACGCCGATAATCACCGAAACCATACTTCTCCATGATCTTGGTGATCGAGTTGGTCTCATTCAAATCTGAAGGCAGATTGGGAAAGCGAGACACTTCAAACCAGCGCGTTCCTGCGATAATTGGTGTGCCATCTGCGTAACTCACAGACTCGCATTTAAACAGTGCAGTGCCTGGTTCAATCTCCAACAGTTCGGATGTGTAAGCATCTGCAATCACTTCGGTCGTGCGGAAGATATCCCCATAAACCTCCTGCGCCTGACCCGACAAGTTCTCCGAAAAGCGCGTGCGCGGACCGATGGGATAGACCAGTGGAGCCTTGGCAACAAAGGTTCCCCGCCCCTGATCTGAACGTAAAAAACCCTCTTCGATCAAAGTGGAAATCGCACGCCGAACAGTATGGCGATTAACCTCAAAGCTATGTGCAAGCTCTTGTTCTGTAGGAATTTTCTCCCCCTCAGAAACCTCAGTTCGCGAAAGCTCAGAGCGCAGCACTTCAGCAATCTGCTTCCACATGGCAACGCCCGCACGCCGCTCAACAGGAGAGAAATCAAATTTCATCGCATTCGTCATGCCTTCGTCATGAAACAACACTAATCAGTTGGCGAGCAAAATATTTGTCTATACAACTAGACAACATTAGTTCTAGCTTAGCAACCGAATTCAGACGTGCGGACTCAATCCTTCGACAAACCCGCAAAGCGTCACCACACAATGCCAGAGAACCAGCGTGTTCCTGAAAGTTAAAGGGGCTGAAATGACGGCAAGTTCGCTCAAAGAGCAATCACCGGAAATTGCAGCTAGGCAGAATGCCATGGGCATTCTGGCAAAGGCCTCAGCGCAAGACCTTGCAGAAGCCTGGAAAAACCTCGGTTTAGAGCCGAGCTACACGGTTATCCGCCCAGCAGAAATCGGGCTCGTGATGGTCCGTGGCCGCGCTGGTGGTACCGGCGCTCCCTTCAACATGTGTGAAGCAACCGTCACTCGCTGCGTCATAGCTTTGGACGACGGGACCACCGGTTTCGGTCAAACCCTTGGCCGCGAAAAACAAAAGGTTCTGCTAGCAGCTCTCATTGACGCTCTTTGGCAACAACAAGAACACCGGGTTCTTGTTGAGACGAAGGTTCTTCAGCCATTAGCCTCCGCTCAAGAACAAGCAGAAAACGAAACACGCGCTGAAGTCGCAGCCACCAAAGTTGATTTCTTCACCATGGTTCGGGGAGAATAATATGAGCACGCAAACAGCCTCCTCAATCTTCGCCAAAGCGCCTGCTCCGGGTCTGGCAGATCCCGTCCACGACGCCCAGTCCGTCTTCCGCTCTGCCATGAACGCACTGGCTCAACCGGGAACTGTGCAACAGCTGGACATTCTCACACTCAGCCCTCCTGCTCCACTGTCTGTAGCCGCAACAGCACTCGTGCTGACACTTTGCGATTATGACACACCGCTCTGGCTGGACCCTGCACTGACAAACAATGAAACCGTCAAGAATTACATCCGCTTCCACACGGCAGCACCCTTCGTTGAAAGCCCTGCAGAAGCCGCTTTTGCGCTGGTCTCGGATGTAAAACTGCTCCCTGCGATTGCAAGCTTTGCTGCTGGCAATGCAGAATATCCAGACCGCTCAACCACGCTCGTTTTGATGATCGATGAGCTCACCGAAGACGACGGTATCACGCTGAAAGGTCCGGGCATCAAGACCGAGAAGCAGTTCAGCATTGCTCCCGCACCAGCAATGTTCTGGCAGCAGATGCAAGACAACAGCACACTCTACCCACTCGGCATCGACATCATTTTTGCTGGAACCAATCAGGTCGCAGGCCTGCCCCGCTCCACTAGAATCACCGGTTTGGAGGCTTAACTCATGTATGTTGCTGTGAAAGGTGGCGAGAAAGCCATCCGTAACGCTCACAAGCTCATGGCACGGGATCGCCGCGGCGATACAAGCGTACCATCCCTGAGCCTCAAGCAAATCTCCGAGCAGCTTTACCTCTCTGTCTCCCGCGTGATGGCAGAAGGTTCTCTGTATGATGCAGAACTGGCAGCACTCGGCATCAAGCAATCTCGCGGCGATCTCATCGAAGCTGCCTTCCTGATGCGTGCTTACAGAACAACCCTGCCACGCTTTGGGTATTCCAAACCAATCGACACCGCTAAGATGCTGATCCGTCGCCGTATTTCCGCAACTTACAAGGACCTTCCAGGCGGACAGTTACTCGGCTCAACCTTCGATTACACCCAGCGCCTGCTCGATTTTAAGCTGGCGGCAGATGCCGAAGCTCCAGCACCAGAAGTGCAGGAGTTCGAGAAGGAAGAGGTCGTCCCACGTGTGACAGACCTCCTCAATGATGAAGGCCTGATTGAACCAGATGAGCCAATCGCACCGGATGCTCCAGTAGGTGACATCACCCGCGAACCTCTCACCTTCCCCGCTGACCGTGATCTGCGCTTGCAGAATTTGGCACGTGGCGACGAAGGCTTTCTGCTGGCACTTGGTTACTCAACCCAGCGCGGTTTTGGCAGAACGCACCCCTTTGCAGGAGAAATTCGTCTTGGGGAAGTCGAGGTTGACTTCTTCATGGAAGAGCTCGGCTTCGAAGTTCCTCTTGGCACCATGACAGTCACCGAATGTCAGATGATCAACCAGTTCCAGGGCTCCGCATCCGCACCACCACAATTCACTCGCGGTTATGGTTTGGTTCCCGGACAGGGCGAGCGCAAAGTCATGGCAATGGCGCTCGTGGATCGCTCTTTGCGGGCTGAAGAGCTGGGCGAAGAAATCGACTCCCCGACACAAGATCAGGAGTTCGTCCTGTCTCACTCCGACAACGTGCAGGCCACCGGCTTCGTAGAACACCTCAAACTGCCACATTACGTCGACTTCCAGTCAGAACTGGAGCTGATCCGCAAGGTTCGCAAAGAGTGGCAAGAGAAACGTGAAGCGGCTGAACAGGAACTCGTAGCGGAGGCAGCACAATGACCGAGCGCGTTGAAACACAAGGCATCTCCGGCGAACACTACAATTTCGCTTATCTGGATGAGCAAACCAAACGCATGATCCGCCGCACGATCCTCAAAGGCATCGCGGTCCCCGGCTATCAGGTTCCTTTCGCCGCCCGCGAAATGCCAATGCCATATGGCTGGGGCACCGGTGGTGTTCAGGTAACAGCTGCAGTCATCGGCAAGCACGATTGCCTGAAGATGATCGATCAGGGGTCAGACGACACCACAAACGCTGTCGCCCTGCGCAACTTTTTTGTCGAAACCACAGGTGTAGACACCACCACAAAGACAAAAGACGCCAGCATCATTCAGACCCGTCACCGCATCCCGGAAGAAATGCTGACAAAGGATCAGGTGCTCGTCTATCAGGTTCCAATCCCAGAACCACTCCGCTTTCTGGAACCGCGCGAAACCGAGACCCGCAAGATGCATGCGCTGGAAGAGTACGGCCTCATGCATGTGAAGCTCTACGAAGACATCGCTAAGTTCGGCCACATAGCAACGGCCTACGCCTACCCGGTCATGGTGCAGGACCGCTATGTGATGGACCCATCTCCGACGCCAAAGTTCGACAACCCAAAGATGGACCAAATGGAAGCGCTCCAGCTGTTTGGGGCAGGCCGCGAAAAACGCATCTATGCCATCCCACCACATACCAAAGTGGTGAGCCTGGATTTTGAAGACCATCCATTTGAAGTGACCAAGTTCGACCAGCCTTGCGCCATCTGCGGGGCAGAAGAGGTCTATTTGGATGAAGTCATTCTGGATGACGACGGCAACCGCATGTTCGTGTGCTCGGACAGTGATTTCTGCGAGGAACGCCGCGATGCAGGTCATGTCGGGCACCTTGGAACCAATCCTCTGGAAGCAGAAGGAAACGACTAATGTCTCTGGATATTCAAAGCTCTGAAGACCTTCCGCTGCTTCAGGTCAGCAACGCGACAAAACTTTATGGCGGCCGCATCGGCTGTAAAGACGTCAGCTTCGATCTCTATCCGGGTGAGGTGCTTGCAATTGTGGGCGAGAGTGGCTCGGGCAAAACAACGCTGCTCAACAGCCTTGCAACGCGCCTCACCCCGACCTCAGGTTCGGTCAACTACCGCAATCGCATGGGCCAGATGCGCAATCTCTACGAAATGAGTGAAGCCGAGCGCCGCATGCTCATGCGCACCGACTGGGGTTTTGTCCACCAGCATCCAGCAGACGGCCTACGCATGACAGTCTCTGCAGGAGCCAATGTGGGCGAACGCCTTATGGCAGTCGGCGCACGCCACTACGGCAACATCCGCGAAACCGCCACCGATTGGCTAGGCCGCGTCGAGATAGCAGAAGACCGCATTGACGACGACCCACGCGCATTCTCCGGCGGAATGCGCCAACGTCTCCAGATTGCCCGAAACCTCGTCACTGCTCCACGACTGGTCTTCATGGACGAACCAACTGGTGGCTTGGATGTGTCTGTTCAGGCGCGTTTGCTGGATCTTCTGCGCGGTCTCGTTGCTGACCTTGGCCTCTCCGTGATCATCGTGACCCATGATCTAGCAGTGGCCCGCCTGCTCTCACACCGTATTCTGGTGATGCGCCACGGTCATGTCATCGAAAGCGGACTGACAGATCAGGTACTGGACGACCCGCAAGAGAACTACACCCAGCTCCTTGTTTCCTCCATCTTGCAGCCATAAGGACAAGACAATGACAAACACTCCTAAAACCAAGGTGCTTGTTTCCGACCTTGCCAAGTCCTTCAAGATGCACTTGCGAGATGGCTTGGAAATCCCTGTCGTCTCCGGTGTGAACTTCTCCGTTTCAGCAGGAGAATGTGTGGTTCTTGGCGGTCCGTCAGGATCAGGCAAAAGCTCGATCCTGAAAATGATCTACGCCAACTACCGCTGCCAGAAAGGCCAGATCCTGGTCACGGATGGCGACGAGATCGTCAATGTGGCCGATGCAACTCCGCGCCGCATTATCCGCCTGCGCGAAACGACCATCGGCTACGTCTCACAGTTCCTGCGCGCCATCCCACGCGTCCCTGCCCTCACGCTCGTTGCTGAACCCCTCATGGCGCAAGGCGTTGCAGAAGACGAAGCTTTTGAGCGTGCTGGCAACTTGCTCTCACGCCTCAATGTGCCAGAGCGTCTCTGGCAGTTACCACCAGCGACCTTCTCGGGTGGCGAACAGCAACGCGTTAACATCGCAAGAGGCTTCATCGCACATTACCCGATCCTTCTTCTCGACGAGCCAACCGCCTCACTCGATGCAGCAAACCGAGCTGTTGTTGTGGAGCTGGTGGAAGAGAAGAAAACGCAAGGTGTGGCAATGGTCGGTATTCTTCACGATCATGACGTTCGCGATGCCATTGCAGACCGGATCATCGATGTAACAACCTTCGCAACGGCCGCTTAACGCACTATGCGTGAAAAAGGGAAACTCACTCCATGACAAAGCCCCCCAAAATTGCGGAGACGGTCATCGAGTCAACCGTCACCCATCGAGAAGCTGCGGTTGGCAAGCAATGCGAAGTGCTTGGTCCAACCTATCTGGAATATTGTGAGATTGGCGACTACTCCTACATTGGCCCGAACTCGACGGTTGCGGACACCACAATCGGCAAGTTCACGGCTATTGCATCCAATGTTCGCCTTGGCCCTCCCAATCATCCACTGGAGCGGGTTTCCCAACATCGCTTTACCTACACCCCTGAATACTACCGCGAAGATAAGGAACGGGATCACCAGTTCTTTGCTGATCGCAGGGCCGCGCGTGTCAGTATCGGCAATGACGTTTGGATCGGACACGGCGTAACCGTGCTACCCGGTGTAACGATTGGCGATGGTGCAATCCTCGCAGCAGGCGCAGTGGTGGCAAAAAACGTGGAACCCTACACCATCGTAGGCGGAGTCCCGGCAAAGCTGATCAAGAGACGCTTTTCCAAGGAAGCTGCTGACCGGCTGATCCAACTCAAATGGTGGGACTGGCCAGAGGACAAAATATTCGAGCGGCTCCCTCTGTTTCAATCGATGACTGTGGAAAGGTTTCTGGAACACTTCGAACCAGCCTGAGGTGTCATAGGACTGACACCGTTTGCCCGACACTTCGAAGCCCAAGGATATTCTGAATATGCGTTACTCAATCTATTTCACACACCCACAGTCAGCCACGCTCACGGAGTTGGGAAGCCAATGGCTCGGGCGCTCGGCGTTTTCCAATGACAGCCTCGCACACCCGCACCTGAACGAGTTTGAGCCCGGGCACCTGCACTCAATCACCGAAGACGCACGCCGCTATGGCTTCCACGCCACCATGAAACCACCATTCCATCTGGCGGAAGGTAAATCGCAGGAAGATGCAAAAGCGGCATTCAGCACATTCGCCAAGCAAACATCTGCCTTCACCATCGGAGGACTGGCGCCAAACTTCCTCGGCAAGTTTCTGGCCCTGACGCCGACGCAGCCGTCAGACCAACTCAACGGGTTGGCAGCGCAATGCATCAAACAGTTCGATCATCTTCGCGCTCCTTTGAGCGAGCAAGACATCGAACGACGCCGCAAAGCGAACCTGACACCACAGCAGGATGCCTACATGTTGGAATGGGGCTACCCCTACATTTTCAAGCATTTCCATTTTCATATGACCCTGTCAAAACGACTTGAAGACGAGAGAGAGCGCAAAGCTCTCAAAGCTGCCGCAGAAGACCACTTCAAGCCTGTCATTCATCAACCAATCTCCATTTCGCACCTCGCCCTCTGCGTTGAACCAGAGGCTGGGGCGCCATTTCAAGTCATTGAAATAAGACCATTGGAAGGACAAGTAGCATGAGCGATGTATTAGTCGGCGAAGCGCCACATCAGACATCAACAATGGTCGAGCCACACACACCAATGACCTTCACCAACGCAAAACTGATCCTCCCGGACCAGACGCTGGAAGGCACACTGGCAGTCGAAAATGGCATGATCAGCGACTTAAGCGACGGCAACACGTCCAACGCACTGGACTGTGAAGGCAACTATCTCATTCCCGGTCTTGTCGAGCTGCATACCGATCATCTCGAAAACCACTACAAGCCACGCCCCGGCGTCACATGGAACGCAGTCTCTGCTGTTCAGGCCCACGACGCGCAGATTGCCTGTTCTGGCATCACCACCGTGTTCGATGCCCTGCGCGTTGGCATGGAAGACGATGCTGACCTGACGGCCCAAGACATGCGTGCCATGGCCGATGCCATCGAGATCGGTCAACAAGAAGGCCGCCTGCGCGCTGACCACTACATCCACCTGCGCTGTGAGGTTTCCGCCGACAACTGTGTTGAAGGTTTTGAGCTGTTCAACGACGATCCACGCGTTCGTCTTGCATCCTTGATGGACCACACACCGGGACAACGCCAGTTCACTTCTCTGGATCAGTTCGAGCTTTACTACAAAACCAAGAAGGGTTTTTCTGACGAACAGATGCAGGACTTTATGCTGCAAATGCAGGCCCGTGCAGATCGCAACTCCGATAAGAACCGTCTTGCCATTGCAGACCGCGCCAAAGCTGCTGGCATGATGCTGGCCAGCCATGACGACGCGACCCTCGCCCACGTTGAGGAAGCAAACAAGTTTGGTATCAATGTTGCTGAATTCCCAACCACCATGGAAGCTGCAAAGGCTTCACACGAAGCTGGCATGGCTGTGCTGATGGGGGCTCCGAACGTGGTACGCGGCAAATCTCATTCAGGCAACATCTCCGCGCGTGAATTGGCAGAAGCTGGTTATTTGGACGTTTTGTCATCAGACTACGTCCCAGTCTCACTTCTGCAAGCTGCCTTCTTACTGGTCCAGCAAATCGAACGCATCTCCGTTCCTGAAGCCGTACAGAAGGTAACCAAGATCCCGGCAGAGGCAGTTGGCCTTGCTGACCGTGGTGCACTGGAGCTTGGCCGCCGTGCAGACCTTGTACAGGTGCGTATGGTTGGCGACGTCCCAATCGTCCGTGGTGTCTGGCGCGAAGGATATCGCGTCGCTTAGCACGGCGGATGAGAGGGGGGGAACTATCGTGACAGTTTTGGATACAGCTCAGGAGCAAGCAAAAAAGCTTGGCCCCGGCGCTCTGATCATGGTCGTAGGGCCAAGCGGCGCAGGCAAAGACACGCTGATTTACGGCTATAAAGAACTGTGCGAAGGCGATGAGAACATCATGTTCGCCCGTCGCCTGATCACCCGCCCGGCAGATGCCGGTTCAGAACCGCACGAAGCAGTCTGCCACAAGCAAATGTCAGAGCTTATCGATCAGGGCCGCGTGGCATTGTCGTGGCCAGCTCATGGGCTGACCTATGCCCTACCAGAATGCGTGGATCATCACATCACTAAGGGTGGGATTGCCATCGCAAATGGCTCCCGAAAAGCTTTGGCAGACGCTGTCGGCAAGTATGAGAAACTGCTGGTCGTACATATTACGGCACCAATCCACGTGCTCGCACAACGCCTTTCCATGAGAGGTCGCGAAACCGCTGAGGATATCGAGCAACGGTTAAGGCGCGCAGATTTATCGCTACCGGAACTACCGTATCTGGTGGAGATACAAAACACAAACGACCCTCAGGTCGGCATCAAACAGCTGCAACAAGCAATCGCGACATTTATGCACTGAGCTTTTTCATCGCCTCCAGGCCAAGCAGATGCGCAGTGATCATGCCAAACAATGCCGGAGCAAATTCGTACTTGAGTGGAGCAAATTCAGGCTCTTCATAGAGTGTCACCAGAACTGGTGGTGGATTGGTTACTGGCCACAGTCCGGCAACAAAAACATGAATGCTGAAGAAGACACTCATCGCCTCTTCCGCATCAAGCCACGGCAACCCTTTTTGCAAAGCGCTTGTTGCTCGAGCAGCTTCCACCAGCAATGCCCGTTTAAAATCACGCACACAATCAATGGAGATATTCTTCTCCATTGTTGGAGCAATTTCACTCATCAGCTCGCATAACACCTGACGAGACGCGAACATTTCAGCAAGAAGCTTCGCCATATCAGCAGGAGCCATCTCACCGGGAACTTCCTGCTCCAGGTCCTCAATCAGCTTCACAAAATCACGTAGCAGCAACTCAACCAGAATGGCTTCCCGCGTTTCAAAATACCGATAAATGTTGGATTTCACGATACCTGCACGGCTGGCAATTGCCTGCAAGGTCAGTCCATCTACGCCGTCCTGCTCAAGCACGCAGGTCGCGGCACGTATAAGATCATTATGGCGCTGTGCCTTCGCTTCGGCAGATCTGGCGCGCTGAAAACTCTGGTTGGTCATAGTTTGGTGATAGGTCTCATTCCAATCCATGTCAATTAAACTTGGCAAGGTCCATTGACAAACATCTGTCAGATCATAAGTTAAGAGAACAAAAGTCTCCTAACTATAAATTTACGGGATCGCCAAGCAAATGTACCCGAAAATACCTCTGACCGTGAATGGTCAAAAACAAGAGATAGAAGCCGACCCGGAAATGCCACTTCTGTGGGCGCTTCGGGACATTATGGATATCAAAGGCCCCAAATTCGGATGCGGCATTGCAGCCTGCGGCGCATGCACCGTTTTGATTGATGGGGAGGCCGTGCGCTCTTGCTCTCAGCCTGTTGGAGAGGTCGAAGGTGAGATCACCACCATCGAAGGTATTTCCCAAGGCGACGAACTGCATGCTGTTCAGCAAGCATGGATGAAACACTCCGTTCCTCAATGCGGTTACTGCCAGTCCGGCCAGATCATGGCGGCAGTCGCTCTGCTGGAAGAAAATCCAGATCCGACCGATGAAGACATCAGCGATGCCATGACAAACCTGTGTCGCTGTGGCACCTACCCAAAAATCAAAGCCGCGATCAAAGACGCAGCACAAACGCTGGGAGCTTGAAGATGAGCCGATTGGGAAAATACACCCGCCGTGCCTTTCTCGGCCTTGGCGTTGCAGCTGCCGGTGGCCTTGCCGTGGGCTTCTATTTCTACCAGAAACCCTATGCAAACCCATTGGACGCTAAGAAGGCTGAAGGTGAAACACCGTTCAATCCTTATGTGATGATTGATCAAGACAACACAATCACCATCATCGCCCCTCGTGCTGAGATGGGTCAGGGCGTCCACACAACACTGGCAGCTCTGGTCGCCGAAGAGCTGGAAGTTCCGCTTGAGCAGGTGGTTGTGGAACATGGTCCATCCAGCCCGGCTTATTTCAATGCTGCAATGCTGGAGGAATCCACCCCCTTCCCGTTTTATGATGAAAGTGTCTTGGCAGAACTTGCTCGCGGCTCGATGAAAATCGTCGCCAAGTTCCTCGGTCTGAACATGACCGGTGGCTCCTCTTCCACCACCGACGCCTTTGTGAAGATGCGCGAAGCCGGATATGCCGCAAAGTTCGTCCTTCTAAAAGCAGCAGCAGAACACTTCGGCACCTCAGAAGATAATCTCACACTTGCAAATGGTACCATCACAAATACAGCCTCCGGCAAGTCTGTCACTTATGGAGAGCTGGCAAGCAAAGCCGTTGCGGTCTCACCTCCAAGCGAGATGAAGCTTAAGAAAGCCAGTGACTGGAAGATCCTCGGCAAATCGCAAAAACGTGTTGAGCTAAAAGACAAAGTCACCGGAGGCCGCATTTTCGGCATCGACGTACAACTGCCAAACATGCTTTACGGCACCGTAAGAATGGCCCCACGCAAAGGTGTCAGCCTCAAGAGCTACGACAAGACCGCAACACTCGCCATTCCTGGCGTCAAAGATGTCGTCGAAATCAGAACAATCACGGGTGAAGGTCTGGGCGTTGTGGCTGACAACACCTGGGCAGCGTTCAAAGGTGCTGAAGCCTTGCAGATCGAGTGGGACGATCCACTCTCCCTTCAAAACTCCGATCAGATGTGGTCCGCCCTTGAAAGCGCACTGACGCAAGAAGCCACATTCGAGTTGGGTGGCACCGGGTCTGATGCAGAGGTCTTTACATCTATTCCGGAAAGTGAAGCCGTATCAGCGCAATACCGTGTCCCATTCCTGGCCCACGCCACCATGGAGCCAATGAACGCGACAGCCCAGCACGACGAAAGCACGATCCGTGTCTGGACTGGAACACAGGCCCCCGGCCTCATTCAGTCTGTTGTCTCCAGTCACTTCGACATGGACAGCGCCGACATTGACGTCACCACCACCCGTCTCGGTGGAGGCTTTGGACGTCGTCTGGAAGTCGACTTTGCGCTCTATGCTGCAGTCATTGCCAAAGCAACTGCACCAAATCCGGTAAAAGTGACCTGGACGCGCGAAGAAGACACGCAGCACGACACCTACCGTCCAATGGCGATTGGTCAGTTCAAAGGTCAGGTGACACCGGATGGCACATTAAAGACCATGGATATGCAGGTGGCCTCCCCATCCATCATCCAGAGCGTTATGCCGCGGATCTTCCCGGGTATCAGCCCTGCAGGTCCAGACAACACAGTACTCGATGGCGCCTTCAATCAGCCGCTGGATGTTGAAAACATCCGCTGTCAGGCTCACGTTGCAGATCTTCAGGTGCCTATTGGTTTCTGGCGCTCAGTCGGCAATTCAGTCAACGGTTTCTTCCATGAGAGCTTTATGGATGAGGCAGCACACAAAGCTGGCAAAGATCCACTTGAGTTCCGCTTGGCTCATCTAACCAGCGATGAATTCCGGCCAGCACGGGAAGCCCTGAAGCGCGTCGCAGAAATGTCCGGCTGGGGTACCCCGTTACCCGCTGGCAAAGGCCGTGGCATCGCCCACGTTCTGTCTTTCGGAACGTGGACCGCGCAAGTGGTTCAGGTTGATGTCACCGACAACACTGTCATCATTGAGGAAGTCTGGGCCGTTGCCGATCCGGGCATCGTTCTTGATCCGGGTATATTCAAGGATCAAATCATGTCCGGTATCAACTTCGGGCTCAGTCAGGCGCTGGGACAGGAAATCACATGGGTTGATGGCGAGATCGAACAAGCAAACTTCGACACGTTCGATGCCATGCGCATGTATCAAGCTCCCAAGATCACCATTGAGTTGCTGGAGAATTCTCCACGAATGGGTGGTGCAGGCGAACCTGGTACACCACCATCAACGCCAGCATTGGCAAATGCAATCTTCGCAGCAACAGGTAAGCGCATCAGACAGATGCCACTCAGCAACGAGATCGACTTTATCTAGAGAGCGTTCCGTTTGATTGTATTCAATCAAACGACAAGAATTCGCTCAAAACAAAAAAAGCCCGGAGCATTCACCGCTCCGGGCTTTTCATTTCTGTATGGAGGCTTGATCAATCGGAGAGGAAGCCAGCTGGCATTCCAAACGCTTCTTCCAGAGAGCTCAGTGTTGCATCCGGATCTGCAGTTCCATCAGCAACCGCTTCCACATTCACATTCCCCGGCCCACGCGGCACCACATCACGGCGCTTCAAGTCCCGCTTCGGAGCTGCAATCACCCGAGATTTCTTCGGTGCTGTAGCTGCAACCGCAGGCGTTGACGCCTCACCCGGCTTGGCTACAGGCATGACAACCTTAGAGGTATCAGTGTTCGCAACGGCTCCTTCGGCAAGAGGAGGCAGATCACCATCCCCAACCGAGGCTGTAGTCACATCATTATCTTCTGCTGATGGCTGAGCAAGCACGGCTGGTTCAGCTGCCACATCCTTAGCAGCTTCAGGTGACGCAACAGCCGCATCTCTTGCAGCAGCAGCCCGCAAACGCTGCGCCTCTTCAACTGTCTTTGCAGTTTCAAGATCCTTCGCCAGCTTTTCAGAAAGCTTTTGTGTCTGCTTCACATCACCAAAAGACGCGCTTGCATACTCCTGAACATCGACGGGCTCAAAGCTCGGAAGGTTGATCGATCCACGGATCTTCAGCGGTGCCATATCCGCAGTCTGCGTCGTTGCAGCTCCCTCATCATCCAGCTTGGACTGATCAAGCAGGCTTGGCTGCAAATACCACAGGACCTCACCATCTTTGATGTTGATCGCACCGCGTCCTTCAACCAGCGCAGTCTTGCTTTGCAACGTCAGTGCCTGAAATTCTGCAGTACCCTGATCAAAAATGACATCAGCACCCCAGCTGGAAAATTCAGTCTGATCATTGTCCGTAAACGGCCAACCCGTAATGCCTTTGCCCCCGACAGAAGCAACCAGCCGGTCCACATCCAACTCATGCAACATGCCATTGCCAAGCTGGAAGCTGAGCGCACCGCCCATATTGACCCAGAGGTCACTCGGTGTCTTACCGGAGGTGTTCACATCCATTTCAGCATACAGATTACCATCAACACGCGGCATATCACTGAGCGATGCAAGGAATGGAGCTGCATCAATACCTTTTAGCGAGAACTCAGCAGAGATACCCGGTTTAACCGTTGCGCCGTTCAGAAGAAGCTTACCAGCACCCTCGCCTTGATAAAGGCCAACACGGGCAACATCCAAAGCCAATCGGCCATCAGACAGCGCTGCTTTCAGCTCTGCATTCCGTCCACGAAGCGCACCGAGCTTCAGGTCCTGAATGGAAAGCGCCAGGTCCAGATCAAAGCTGCGCAGGACGGAGAAGTCATAAGCGCCCTCGCCCTTGTCATTCTTCTCATCACTGCGAGAGAACATCTTATCGAAAGACGCATGCGCAACTTCCAATTCACCACTGAGCTTTGGAACTTCACCTGTATCCAGACGGCCAGTTCCTTTGAGGCTTGTATCATCCAGAACAAACCGCGCGTTCTCAAAGGCGACACCGCTATCATCAGCTTCAAACTGACCTGAAAGCTCCAGCTTCTGACCGCGCAGATAGCGAGGGAGCGGTCGACCATACCAACGGGCAAAATTGCTGAAGTCATCTGTCTGGAAAGCAAAGATCCCATCAAAGCCATCGCGCAATGAGTACGGACCAGTCAAACTCCCGGAAAACATCTCACTGGAGAACGCGAGATCTATATTCGCATCAGAGCGCAGACCACCCTGCAAAACAATCGGCTCACCATGCCAGCGCGCGGTGCCTTGCAGCTGTAGTGGCTGAGACAGGCCGGAGAAGACAAAAGTCAGATCCATGTCATCAAGAGCTTCGTCGCGCCCTTCAACCGCCAGCATATCTGGCAGGCGAATGTCAGCGACACGCCCCTTCCGCAGGATCGCACCACCATCAACTTCCAACGCAGCAACCAACTCATCATAGGATTGGCCAACGCCGTAGAACGAAGCATCTACATTGGCAAAACCGGATGCAGGGGCGTCTAACCCAACCAAGCGAAGCAGTTGCTCAAAATTCAAGGACTGCCCGCTGACCTGCCCCTTTAATTCATAGCCGTCTTCAAGGTAGTTCAGCGCAATGGTGCCGCCAAAGCCAACAGAACCAGCTGTGATGGAAAGGTCTTTTGTGCGAACCCCACGTTGACGGAACTGCAGCTCACTTGTCAGTGCACCGCTGCCAACCCCTTCTGGAAAGGCCGCATCATGTTGCGCAGCAACGGCAGCAAGGCTCGGCAACTCAACAGAAACTTGTAGTGTGCCAACGGGTCGTGCACCAAAGGCAAGCTGGCCATTAAAACGAACTTTCTCTTGTGTGGGCCCAGTTACATGAGCCTCAACAGACGTCGCGCGAGCCTCGCTCAGCGCGGTAACTGATCCAACACGCCCACCAACAACATAACGCTCCTCACTCTGATTAAACGCACCTTCTGCTGTCAGGCCATCACCGTCATGCTCAAAATTAAGCACGAGATCGATCTCAGAAAGAACTATTGGTGCTTCTTGCTCAGGTTCACTGTAAGAAACGACACCTTTTTGAATGCTGACGGTGTCCAAGTCCAACTGCTGCATAAAGGAAGCAACGCGGCCTGCAATATTTGCAGCAACCAGAGAGGCTTCCCCTTCTTCACCCTCAGAAAGTTGCGGCTGCCAGGACGCGTCGCCTTTCTGATCAAATTCGAGCGTCCACTTTGGCTCGACAAGCTCAATATTGCGGATGATGTTGCCACCAGTCAGCAAACGCAGAGAGTTCAGCTCGAACCGGGCTTTCTCAACCCGTGCAAACTCAATCCCGTCAGCTCGCGCAACACCTGCAACGCCAACATTATCAACTTCAATCGCCAGTGTCGGAAACAGATCCACACTCGTGCGCCCGTCAAGACGCAGCTTCCATCCGGTTGCTGTCTCAAAGGACTCTGCAATTTGGGCTTTCAGCTGTTTCTGTGGAACGAGAAGTGGCGCAAGCACCAGACCACAAACCACAAGAGCGGCAAGAGCTCCAAAAATAAGAAGAGAGCGTTTCATTTAGTCTTAGTATCCTAGTGGACGGTTTCGTGAGGCCCGAAAAAGGACTCTCATGTAAGCAGCTTGTACTCAACAAATACAGGGCAAAAAGCCCGTAGAAAACGTCTAAATTATGATTGGTTAAAGCCTTTCAAGACCCAGAACAAAAGCACAACCTATTCTGAACCACTGCGTTCTATCATATTTGCTCCCAATTGTCGCAGTATCACGTGGCTTCAAATTGGCGTATTTCTGTCCTTTTCCTTGGCTTTTGTAATTGTTTTTGCGTATCAATAGTATTCCATTCGGATCTGAATCATCTTTAAGCACAACAGAAAAGCACTATTTTAAAGTGCAAGAAAACCAATAGTTGCACGGAGCACATGAATGCTGGACGCCCTGAAAAAGTTCTTCAAAGACCTGTCAAACGAGCAGGAAGAAGCAGGCCGCTTTTCCGAAGACGATGAACGGCTGGCGGTCGCAGCACTCATGTTCCATATCATCGCTGTAGATGGCGAGATTGAGCAGCAGGAGCTGGACCAGTTAAAACGCGTCTTACAGCAGCAGTATGAGCTGAATGAGGAAGACACAAAAGAGCTGATGGACCTCGCCAAAGTACGTGATGAGGATGCAGTTGATCTTTATGGCTTCACATCAGTCCTCAAGCGCAAGCTGGAGCCGGAGCAACGCCTGACAGTCATCGAGGCACTCTGGGAAATGGTCTACGCAGATGGGTCCGTCCATGAATTTGAAGACAACACAATTTGGCGCGTTGCCGAGCTATTAGGCGTGTCCTCCAGAGACCGCATGAAGCTTAAGCAAAAAGTAGCCAAACGACAGAGTGGCAATAGCCCTTCTTCGACCTGAAGGTTTTGATTTACAATGTTAGAGCGGAATAATCAGCACCCAGCCAAAGTTCTGGTGGTGCTGCATCAGGAAACATCAAACCCCGGTCGCGTCGGGCAGCAATTGGTCAAACGTGGGTTCGAGTTGGATATTCGCCGCCCTCGTTTTGGCGACCAACTGCCAGACACACTTGCTGACCACGCGGGCTCTGTCATTTTTGGCGGTCCAATGAGCGCCAATGACACCGATGACTTCGTGAAGCAAGAGATCGACTGGATCAGTGTTCCGCTCAAAGAAAACAAACCCTTCCTGGGCATCTGCCTTGGTGCGCAAATGCTCTCCAAAAACCTTGGTGGCCAAGTCACAGGCCATGATGATGGATTGGTTGAGATCGGCTATTATCCGCTGGAAGCAACTCAGTCCGGCACTGACCTAATGGAATGGCCACAGCAGGTCTATCAATGGCACCGGGAAGGTTTCTCTCTTCCCACGGGTGCAGAGCTCCTGGCTTCAAGCCCGACCTACAAAAATCAGGCTATCCGCGTGGGCGATAATGCATTCGGCATCCAGTTTCACCCGGAACTCACCTACGCCATGATGAGCCGCTGGACCACTCGCGCTGCAAGCCGTCTGGTGTTACCCGGAGCCAAAAAGCGCGGTGAGCACTTCCGCGAGCGCTTTGTGTACGACCCGGCAGTTCTACATTGGTTGGAAAACTTCATGGACAACTGGATCGGTTACGCATCCGAACCCGCCAGTCACTGGTCATCTCATTCAGCTAAATAGCAAAAAGGCCCGGTCATTGCCGGGCCTTTTCATATAGGTTTGCACTATAGTTATTCAGCTGCAACAGCCTCTGCGCCAGACATCTTTTCTCCCGGCTGCAGGATTGGCGAACCAACTGGTAGAACATCACGACCACAAACATCCTTATAGATGATGTGCGCCATCACATACCATGCGCAGAAAGAACACAGGATCAGCACGTAACCGGCAATCACATTAAAGACCGCTGGACCGAAATGCCCCAGAACCAGCAGGATGAAACCGAGCAGTAGGCTGCCAAAGATGGAAGCTTCTGCAGTGTGAATGTGCAGCGCGCCGTAGAACATAATGCCGGTATAGATGGTGAATGGCAGCAAGAAGAAGCCGATGTCAGAATGGGAAGATGTATAAAAGCCCAGTTTGTTGCCAACAAGGATGCCTGCAAACGCCAGCCAGAATGCACCGTAAATGGTGAAAGCACTGTAACCGAAGTTATTGCCAGTCTTTCCTGTCTGGAAACCAGCAACCAACTGCGCAAGACCACCAACAAAAACGCCAAGCCAGAGCACTGGGCCCATGTTTTCCAGAAGACCAATGTTCACCATTTGCAGAACAAAAGTCGTCATACCAAATCCAGCAAGGCCGATAACTGCTGGGTTTCCTGTTTTAGTTTGCACGGTTGCACCCTCAATAAAAAACCCAACTCTGGCCTGGTAGGAAGGCAGTTCCTAAAGACCAGAAATTGGGAAACACATTGTTGAATTAGTTGGAGCGCTGAGTACAGAAGGACACAGACAGGAGCAACCGCACTACTACGGAACGTAGCAATACCTAACGTCATGCATCGCAGTCAAAAACACATAACGTTCTGATAACTATATATATTTCCGTCACTAAAACGAAAAAACCAGCAATGCATAGTGCTCATGCACCAAACGCATTGCTGGTTAATCCAGACTAGCAAATACCTTCAGGACTTATCCCTTAAAGGTAACAATCAGATCTTTCGCATCAAGCTGATCACCCGGAGCCACACAGACTTCGTTGATCTCACCGTCACGCTCTGCATGAACAGATGTTTCCATCTTCATTGCCTCAATGGAGACAAGCAGATCACCAGCTTTCACAGCCTGACCAGCTTTCACAGCTAGCGTAGAGATAACGCCCGGTACTGGCGCACCAACCTGAAGCTCATTGTCGTCATCAACTTTACGACGCGCAGGTGTGTTTGCAGCACTGTGAGTGCGGTCGATGATACGGATGTTCCGAGGCTGACCGTTCAGTTCAAAGAACACACGCTTTTCACCGTGCTCATCAGTTTCACCAATCGCAAGACAAGAGATAACCATTGTCTTACCCGGCTCCAGCTCAGCCATAATCTCATCACCAACCTTCAAACCATAGAAGTAGGTTGGCGTTGGAAGTACGCTGGTCGGACCATATTTGTCCTGAGCCTTGGCAAATTCAGTGTAAACCTTCGGATACATGAGCATAGAGGACAACTCTTGCTCAGAACCTTTACGACCCAGAACACCTGTCAGCTCATTACGCTTGGCATCCATGTCCTCAGCTTCAAGCAAAGACCCAGGACGAACCGTAATCGGCTCTTGCCCCTTCAGAACTTTCTTCTGCAGTTCAACAGGCCAGCCACCCGGAGGAATACCAAGGTCACCATGCATCATGTTGACGACGGATTCTGGGAAGGAAACTTCCTTGTTCGGATCAATAACATCTTCCGGCGTAATGCCCTGAGACACCATCATCACCGCCATGTCACCAACAACTTTGGAACTTGGCGTCACCTTCACAATGTCACCAAACATCATGTTCACGTCCGCATAAGCCTTCGCCACTTCGTGCCAACGCATCTCAAGACCAAGCGAACGCGCCTGTTCTTTCAGGTTGGTGAACTGGCCACCAGGCATCTCATGCAGATAAACTTCAGAAGCACCAAAGCGCAGATCGCTCTCAAATGCACGATACTGAGTACGAACTGCTTCCCAGTAGAAGGAAATCTGCTGGATACGGTCTGTGTCCAGACCGCTATCGCGAGACGTTCCCTTCAAAGCTTCAACAACAGAGCCCATACATGGCTGAGATGTCAGACCTGATAGGGAATCCATCGCCAGATCAACAATGTCAGCACCGCTCTCAACAGCCGCCAGAACAGTAGAGGCCGCAATACCGGAGGTGTCATGGGTGTGGAAGTGGATCGGAATATCGATCTCATCTTTCAGCGCCTTAATCAAAACCTTCGCAGCCTGCGGCTTCAACACACCGCCCATATCCTTAATACCAAGAATATGCGCACCTGCAGTTTCAAGCTCTTTCGCCAGATTGACGTAGTACTTCAGATCATATTTCGGACGCGCGCTGTTCAAAATGTCGCCAGTGTAGCAAAGCGCTGCTTCACACAGCTTGCCTTGCTCCTGAACAGCATCCAGGGACACACGCATGTTCTCAACCCAGTTGAGGCAGTCAAACACACGGAACACATCAACACCAGATTCAGCAGCCTGACGCACAAAGTGCTGAACAACGTTATCTGGATAGTTCGCGTAACCCACACCGTTGGAACCGCGAAGCAACATCTGCATCAGCAGGTTAGGCGCTTTTTCGCGTACGAGACGCAGACGCTCCCAAGGATCTTCAGTCAGGAAGCGCATGGACACATCAAAGGTCGCGCCGCCCCAGCATTCCAAGGAGAACAGCTCAGGCAAACCCTGGGCATAGCTATCAGCAACCTGCGCCAAATCGTAGGTACGCATGCGTGTAGCAAGCAAAGATTGATGCGCATCACGCATCGTCGTGTCGGTAACAAGCACTTGCGGCTGAACTTTTACCCACTTGGCAAATTCTTTAGGCCCAAGCTGCTCCAGCTTCTGACGCGTCCCGTCCATTACTGGCAGCTTGAACTTCGGCGCCACAGGTGCCGGTGCATCAGCTGGTGGTTTCGGGCGTCCCTTTGTTTCAGGGTGGCCGTTTACAGTGACATCAGCAATGTAGTTCAGCAGCTTCGTCGCACGGTCAGCTGTTTTAATGTTCTCAAACAGCTCAGGCGTGTCATCAATAAAGCGCGTTGTATAAGAATTGTCCTGGAAGGACGCATGCCCAATAATCCGCTCAAGGAAAATCAGGTTGGTCGCAACGCCGCGAATACGGAATTCGCGCAGCGCACGATCCATACGCGCACATACTTCCTCAGGCGTTGGCGCCCAGGCGGTCACTTTCTCAAGCAGTGGATCGTAGAAACGGGTGATCACCGCACCGGCATAAGCCGTGCCACCATCAAGACGGATACCAAACCCGGTCGCACCGCGATAAGCGCTCAGGCGACCATAATCAGGAATGAAGTTGTGCTCAGGATCTTCAGTCGTAATACGGCACTGAAGCGCATGACCATTCAACTCAATCGCGTTCTGCTCAGGAACACCGGTAACCGTTTTATCGCCAATACGACCACCTTCCGCAATGCGGATCTGCGCGCGAACCACATCAATGCCGGTGACTTCTTCAGTAACGGTATGCTCCACCTGAATACGCGGGTTCACTTCAATGAAGTAAACCTTGCCGGTATCCGCATCCATCAGGAACTCAACAGTACCCGCACCGCAGTAATCCACTTCGCGGCCAATCTTCAGGCCATACTCGCAAAGCTCACGGCGCTTTTCTTCATCAAGATATGGTGCAGGCGCACGCTCAACCACTTTCTGGTGACGGCGCTGAATAGAACAATCGCGCTCAAACAGATGTACGAGATTGCCGTGCTGATCACCAAGGATCTGAACTTCAACGTGACGGGCGCGCTCAACAAGCTTCTCGAGGTAAACCTCGTCCTTGCCGAACGCTGCTCTCGCTTCACGTTTCGCTTCAACAACTTCGCGAAGAAGCGTCTCTTCATCACGGATCACACGCATCCCGCGGCCACCACCGCCCCATGACGCCTTGAGCATCACCGGATAGCCGATCTGCAAAGCAAGACGCTTCACTTCTTCCATGTCTTCAGGAAGCGGATCCGTCGCAGGCATAACAGGAACGCCAGCTTTAATCGCCAGTTCACGCGCTGCTACTTTGTTACCCAGGCGGCGCATTGTATCAGGCGATGGGCCGATAAAGATAATGCCGTTCTCAGCGCATGCCTCAGCAAACTCTGGACTCTCGGAAAGGAAGCCATAACCCGGATGAATTGCATCAACGCGTTGCTCTTTCGCGACGCGGATAATCTCGTCTATAGACAAGTAGGCCTCAATTGGACCCAGGCCTTTACCCACCTGATAAGCTTCATCAGCCTTAAAACGGTGTAGAGCCAGCTTGTCTTCTTCAGCAAAGACAGCAACTGTCTGGAGACCAAGTTCGTTTGCAGCTCGAAAAACTCGAATTGCAATCTCTGAGCGGTTAGCAACCAATATTCGTTGAATAGCCAAAGTTAGGTCCCCCAGTCTTTATGTATTTTGGGGCTTTATAGTCGAGCAAATCCCTCTATGGAAAGATTAATTTATAGTCACATGAGCCATTACTATATTTACCGGGTCACAAAACATTAAGAAAACGGGGAAATTCTAAGGAATTTATCGTACAATTGAGAAAAACTAAACACGTAAAAATATATACACAAACACCGTAAATTTTGACTTCTCTAATATATCTCACGAAAAATTTTCTACTTTTACGACTAAAGGTGCAACTTTTATCCGATCGCTCATGTGCAAACAGCAGGATTCGCGATGCGAACCCTGCCGAGAGCATAGGTAGGTGTCATTTTGGCTTAACGAATTAAGCCCAGCCGGAAACCCTCGGCCACAGCATGCGTTCTGTTTGCAGCGTGCAGTTTTCTGGCAGCGGATGCCAGATACCAATCTGCTGTATGCTGAGAGATACTCAGAATCTGACTAATCTCCCAACTTGTCTTCCCTGCAGCAGACCATTTCAAGCATTCAAGTTCACGAGGGGTAAGGCGATGGCGGGGCCGACTGGTATTAGCACCAATCAATTCGCGCACCTTATTGCTCGAGTAAATGCCAACGAGATGAAGAACACTGATTTCGCGCTCATTCAGACGTACTTCCGGCCCACCAAAGATCAACATGCCTTGATAGCCTTGAAGGCCATGCACTGGCACGCAGACGCCGTCATACATTCCGTAATCGCGCGCTTCTGACAGAACTTGCTGTGCAGCGGCAGTAATATTGCGATCACGAGCAACGCTTGACCATAAGAATGGACGACTTGCAGTACGCGCCTTCGCAACAATCGGATCGTTTTGTACGTAATCACGGTCGAGATAACGTTGTTGCCACTCAGGGCGCCAACCACTCAACATAATTGACCCATCAAAAGATGCGCCAGCTTCGGGGATCGCAGCGAGACAGAAGCTTGTAAAGCCAAAAGACTGGCCAAGTTCAGCAATACGCTTAGAAACACCTTCGGATGTTTCTTCATTATTAATAGATTCAACAAATTCTAGTGCAGCAGTCAACGGATTCATTTTATACACCCCTACATATTATGCCTCCAACAACCTTACTCTACGCAATATCCACTCAATATAGAAGGTGTATCTATCACCCATCTTCTATTCGAGGCTCATTGTTTTCATATTGGGAAAGAAATCTATTCAATTTAACTTCTATACCAATAGAATTACGTCCATATATATTGACATTGTTAAATTGCACTATGTCTTTTTCGAAAAGCTCTGAAGGAAAAACTTTAAACTTAAAGATCGAATTAGTATTTCTTTGGAAAAAGCTATTGTTAGGAGCAGGTTAATAAAACGTTAACCTTAGATTACACACCCATCAATACGGATGCGTATGTAATATAGGAAAAATATTCCAGCAATTAGCAAGGTATCGCAGTTAGATTCCGTGTTTCTTTTCATTCTGCATAGATGCAAAAAACTTAACGATACGGCTGAGGGGAAAGCGGGGATAACTCCTCCCCGATGAAACTCACTGGTTAAAACAGAAGTGGCAACAAGCCTCATCTAACACTTATCCGCGGCATGTCTGGGGGCAATAAGAATTGGCAAAATTTATGCTAATACAAGACATTTACTAATGAAATCGGCTAGTAACAACGGCGAATGTGTTACACATAACCCGCAAAACTTCAGGCTTCTTGTAACCATTTAACAAGATGTAACCTACCCAAAACGGCATATACTGCACGTTATAGTCATGCATCTTATTCAGCGAAAGCAGCAGGCGGACAATAACGTATACGCAAAAAACCCTTTTATGCCGGTATGAAACTGAAACTTCATTCCAGCATTCATCATCAGCATTTTTCGTCTTTATTCATTCCAGAGCTTTACAGCGATTTTCTCTGCCATATAAATGCCACTTCATTGGGTGAGGCACCGCACGGGCATTTTCAGTATCCCAGCCGAAGAATTGGGTACCGAGATACGTTTGGCCACAGACTACGGAATTGCACTTCTAGATGAACAAGAACACGCTGCACCGAACAACAAGATCACGGTCTGTCACTGCGATTTTGGGGCCAACGAACACTGGTAAGACGCATCTGGCCATCGAGCGGATGAGCGCATACTCGTCTGGCCTTATCGGATTACCACTCCGTCTGCTGGCCAGAGAAGTCTACGGGCGTCTTGTAGAGAAGAAGGGACCGGATCTTGTCGCGCTGATTACAGGCGAAGAAAAAATCATCCCGAAGAACCCACGCTTCTGGGTCTCTACTGTAGAGGCAATGCCAAAAGATCTCGACGTGGATTTCGTCGCCATTGATGAAGTGCAGCTGGCTGGCGATCTGGAACGTGGCCATGTCTTTACCGACCGCATCCTGCATTTGCGTGGCAGAGAGGAAACTCTGCTGCTTGGTTCCTCGACAATACGCCCCCTGCTCGAAAAGCTGATGCCGGGTCTGAATGTGATCACGCGACCGCGCATGTCCATTTTGACATACGCAGGTTCTAAAAAGATCACCCGCCTCCCGCGTCGCTCTGCAATCGTCGCCTTCTCTTCCGATGAAGTCTACGCCATCGCAGAACTCATCCGCCGTCAGCGCGGCGGTGCAGCAGTTGTCCTCGGCTCCCTTTCTCCAAGAACACGCAATGCTCAGGTTGACCTGTTCCAAAACGGCGACGTTGACTGGCTCATTGCCACCGACGCTGTAGGTATGGGTCTGAACCTAGATGTAGACCACATCGCGTTTGCCGGGCACCGCAAGTTTGATGGCTATCAGTACCGCCAGTTGACCCCGTCAGAGACCGGCCAGATCGCCGGACGAGCAGGCCGACACCTGCGAGATGGTACTTTTGGTGTAACGGGCCGGGTACCCGGTTTTGACGACGAACTTGTCTATCAACTCGAATCTCACGAGTTTGAGCCCCTCAAAGTGCTGCAATGGCGCAACCCAAATCTCGATTTTTCCTCGATTCGCGCACTTTTGCGCAGTTTGGAGCATTCTCCGCGAGAAGAGGGCTTGACCAAAGCCCCTCCGGCGGAGGATATCGGTGTTCTCGAACTTGCTAATCGTGACAGGGACATTCTTTCCCTCGCGACGACGCAAGAAAGAGTTTCATTACTGTGGGATACCTGTCAGGTTCCAGACTATCGCAAGATAGCTCCGGCAAACCATGCAGATCTCGTAACAGGGATTTATTCCCATCTGATCCGGGATGGAGCCATTCCGGATGATTGGTTTAACAGTCAGATAAAACTGGCAGACAAAACCGATGGGGATATAGACACACTGGCGAACCGGATAGCACATATCCGTACGTGGACCTTTGTGGCAAACCGTGCCGACTGGCTGAACGACCCTGCTCATTGGCAGGAAGTGACGCGCGGCATAGAAGATCGATTATCAGATGCCCTTCACGAACGGCTTACACAGCGGTTTGTGGATCGGCGAACCAGCGTATTGATGCGACGTCTGAGAGAGAACAAAATGCTCGAAGCGGAGATCACCGCAACCGGAGATGTCCTTGTAGAAGGACAGCACATTGGCCAGCTTCACGGCTTCCGCTTTGCTCCGGATGCAACGGCAGAAGGACAGGAAGAAAAAGCTGTCCGTGCTGCGGCCCAAAAAGCACTAGCTAGCGAGATTGAAAACCGTGCAGAACGGTTATCCCGCGCGCCCAACGAAGAGTTCATCCTCTCCGCAGACGGCACATTAAGATGGCAGGGTGAATCTATCGCCCGCCTGATAGCTGGTGAACAGACCCTGCGCCCATCCCTGATCATTCTTGCTGATGAGCAGTTGACGGGACCTGCACGTGATATGGTGCAGGAGCGCCTTGATCTATGGATCAAGACACACATCGAAACACTCCTGAAGCCGCTCTTCGACCTGGAACAGGGCGAAGAGATCGAAGGCATCGCTCGTGGCGTGGCATACCGCCTGACCGAGAGCCTTGGTATCCTTGAGCGTCAGGAAATTTCTGATGACATCCGTCAGCTCGACCAGCAGATGCGCGGTTCACTCCGCAAGCTCGGTGTTCGCTTTGGCGCCTATCACATCTATGTCCCTGCTCTTCTGAAACCAGCACCAAGCCAGCTGCTCGCGCAGCTCTGGGCGCTGAAAGAAGGCAAAGGCGAGATCAAAGGCCTGACTGAACTTCCTCAGCTGTCCGCATCTGGCCGTACGTCCGTTCCAGTAGATCCGGAGATCGAAGGCGCGCTGTATCGCGTCGTAGGCTTCCGCGTTTGTGGTCCACGTGCTGTACGCGTCGATATTCTGGAGCGCCTGGCAGACATCATTCGTCCGCTGGTAGCCTGGAAACCTCTGGAAGAAGGCATTGAGCCGCCAGAAGGTGCACTGACAGAAGGCGGCGCATTCACCGTCACTGTTTCCATGACCTCCCTGCTCGGTTGTGCAGGCGAAGACTTCACAAACATCCTGAAGTCTCTCGGTTACCGTCTGGAAACACGCGAAGAACAGCGCCCTGTCGCCAAAAAGCCTGAAGCTCCAGTTGAAGCATCTGAAGGTGCAGAAGCGGAACAGGTTGAAGGCGAAGCTGCAGCACCGGTAGCGGATGAACCTGCAACCGAAGAGACCCCAGCTGAACCAGTAGAAGAAGCAGTACCTGCTGAAGCTTCTGAAGAAGAAGCTGCCGAGCCAGAGATGGAAACGGTTACTGTTGAAATCTGGCGCCCGGGTCGTTTCGGTGGACGTCGCAACAACAACGAACGTCAGCGCAATACACGCAGTGGCAACGAACGTCGTGGCGGTCCTCGCAGCAACAACGCCCAGCAGCGTCGCAATCCTGGTAAGCCTGGCGGTAAAGGCCGTGGCTTTAGCAAAGACCAGAACCGCGGCCAGCAAGGCAAGCCTGCTCCTCGCAAAGACAAGCCGTTGGATCCGGATTCTCCGTTTGCAGCACTGATGTCCTTGAAACAGAACTTGGAAAAGGGCGACAAATAGTCGCCCCTTCGGGCTAACTAATATGGCAATACCAGAAGCACAAGAGTCTCTTCGCATCGACAAATGGCTCTGGTATGCCCGCATTACAAAATCTCGGACACTGGCACAAAAACTGGCAGTGTCCGGGCATGTTAGATTGAACAAAGATAAGATTGCGGCCGCCAAAACAGCTGTAAAGCCCGGTGATGTACTGACCATCACAATGCCGCGACGCCTTTTGATCCTTAAGGTTTTAAAACTTGGCACCCGGCGCGGTCCGGCCCCTGAAGCACAGCTGCTTTATGAAGACATGTCTCCCCCTCCACCACCCAAGGAAACACAGGTCCAGGTTGCCAAGCGCGAGGCCGGTGCAGGACGCCCAACTAAACGAGATCGACGCCAAATCGCCCGGATTCGGGGCTTCAACGAAATTGATCCTTTTTAGCGGCAACTTTACGCAAATTTTGCCCCAATATTGCAATCTCTTCGCCTATGACAGCGCTTGCACTACCCACTGAAAACCGGTAGCAAAGAGCACAAGTTTAAAGGACGAGAAAATCGTCAGGGCCACGAGAGCCCGTGCCGTTTGTCTTCAGACAAATTTGCAGCGCCAGAGACTAAGAGGATTGCGATGACATACGTCGTCACAGACAATTGCATCAAATGCAAATACACCGACTGTGTTGAAGTTTGCCCGGTCGATTGCTTTTACGAAGGCGAGAATATGCTCGTCATTCATCCAGACGAATGTATCGATTGCGGTGTGTGTGAACCGGAATGTCCAGCAGATGCAATTCTCCCAGATACTGAGCCTGGCTTGGAAAAGTGGGTTGAGCTTAATGCTGAGTACGCAGAAAAGTGGCCGAATCTGACTGTTAAGAAAGATCAGCTTCCAGAAGCTGCTGAGTTTGATGGTGTTGCAGAAAAACTCGAAAAGTATTTCTCTGATAAGCCGGGCACTGGTGATTAAGGTCCCAAAAGCTTAGAGCTACCAAATATTTATTATTTGCCAGACAGTATCCGCGGATGTCTTGATTCCTCTCTTGCTTGAGAGAGGTTGGAAATCCGTGGATAATGTGCTATACAGTTTTTTACAGTCATTTGGCAGTCTGGTTGCACCCTCCCCACTCGGAGGTTTTTTTATGGTCGCAGTTCAATTGAAGTGCGCACAATAATTTACTCCAGCATTCGCCGAAGTAGCCACAACATAGAATTCGACTGATCACATTTGAACGCGGAACCAATTGATGCGAGAAGTAGCTTTCCGCATACATTGGACTTTTCACGTTTTTCCAAAGAGAAAGATGCGGCGAACGCGCTGCATCTAGGTTGCTTGCGTCTCCCAGACAGCAAACAACCACTGCGCAGGAGAAGTATAGCGTATGGCCACACCCGCAAAAAAGACCGCGCAGCGTCAGGGGTTTAAAACAGGTGAGCACATCATTTATCCATCTCACGGCGTTGGATTGATTACTGCAATTGAAGAGCAGACCGTAGCTGGATACTCTCTTGAACTCCTCGTAATTGACTTCGAACAGGATAAGATGACGCTCCGTGTTCCAGTTGCAAAAATTGCTTCTGTAGGAATGCGTAAGCTGTCTGACGCATCTACCGTTAAGAAATCTCTTGAGACCATCGCAGGTAAACCTCGCGTGAAGCGTACCATGTGGAGTCGCCGCGCACAGGAATACGAAGCAAAGATCAACTCTGGCGATCTCATTTCTACCGCTGAAGTTGTTCGTGACCTTTATCGCTCTGATTCCCAGCCTGAACAGTCTTACTCCGAACGTCAGCTTTACGAAGCCGCATTAGACCGTATGGCACGTGAAATCGCAGCTGTTCAGAAACAGACTGACACAGAAGCAATCAGACAGATCGAAGGCGTTCTTTCCACGTCTCCAGGTCGTGCTGCCAAAGTTGCTCCAGCAACTGATGGTGAAGGCGGAGGTCAGGAAGAGGCAGCTTAATCAGCCTCTCCTAATCTAACTGATTAAAAGAAAGCCCTGCTCCAAGCGGGGCTTTCTTTTTTTTGTCAAAAGATCCAAATGAACTTCAGCGCCGTATCCCAGTTTAATCGAGGGAGGCGTAAATGGCTCATTATGAAAGAGACCAAAGTCTCGGGCCTCTTGCCCGTCTGGCAAGAAAAGCCCCATATCTGTCAAAAGAAGAAGAATACAAGCTCTTGGAAGGCTGGATTGTCAGAGGCGATCACAGATCACTCGATAAGCTATCCTTGTCTCACTCCCGCTTGGTCATCGCACAAGCACTTCGGTTCAAGTCCTATGGTGTCCCGCTCTCTGATCTAATTCAGGAGGGCCATATTGGCCTGATGGAAGCAGCCAACAGGTTCCAGCTATCCAAAGACGTCCGTTTTGCCACCTATGCAACTTGGTGGATCAAATCCTTCATTCAGGACTATGTGCTCCGCAACCAGTCGATTGTTCGCGGAGGAACCTCCTCTCGCCAGAAAATGTTGTTTTTCGGCTTCAAACGTTTGCGCGCAGAACTATCAAGCAAACATCCTGACTTAAATGAGGAACAGCTGCATCAGCAAATCTCAGAAAAGACGGGAGCAAAGCTGAGGGATATAAGAATGATGTCTTCCAGATTAGGCCGGAAAGACACATCCCTCAATGCGAGCCTGAAAGGCAGCGAAACGAACCTGCAGCTTCAGGACACTCTCGCGGCTGAAGAACCTCTGCCAGACGAACTCGTCGAAGTGCACTTAGATCAGGAACGCGCAAAACGTCGTCTTTTCAATGCGATTAAAACGCTGCCACCACGCGAGCAGCGCGTCATTAAAGATCGCAAGCTAAAAGATGAAAGCGTTACACTGGAAGCCCTTGGCAAGAAACTGGGTGTTTCAAAGGAGCGTGTCCGGCAAATTGAGTCGCGAGCAATGCAAAAGTTAAAAGACGCTCTCACGCATTCGGATGGCTATGAAGCCAGCGGCTTATAGCGCACTGCCTGAAAAACGAGCTTCTTTAGTCGGTAATGACCTTCAGGAGTTCACCTGGCTTGAAGCGTTGGTTCGCCTTAACCTGATTGAGGATCGTGAACAGCTCCAACCGGCGCGATGGCTCAATGCCGCTCATGCCAACAGCAAGCTTACGAGCCGTCTCTCCACCCTTCGCCTGAATGATCTTAACTCGAAGTGGGTTAAGTCGAGCTTGCTCCGTCGGGCTTAACTGTCGGAAGCTACCAAGCGACTTCTCAAAATCACGAGTAAATACAGCAGTTGGCGAACGATTTGCAAAGATAAACCGATATCCGGTTAAACCAATACGAACCACACCGATACGGAAAGACCAACCATCTGTAATTGCAGAGCCAATAACGGCTGGCAGACCATTGATCGTGGTTGGGCGAACACTGTTATCAATCAGGCCATTGATCCAGCCAGATAACATGTAATCGGTTAAGCTGGCATATCCCGTCAGATCAGCACCATCAAAACGCATGGCAGTGCCGGAGTTATTACTCGCCAACACAGCCTCTGCTGAGTTCTCAAGCACAAACCCTTTTGGCACACTGAAGGAGATGCCAAGGCCTTTGTGAAGGAACTGCCGCGCACGGACATACCCTTCCAGTGGATCATCACCAAACAACATGCCATCCAAGCTAGTCAGATAGTCTTCACGACCATTCAGACCAATCCCCGGCGCCCCAATCTGCCGCGCACTACGCACAGCGCGTTGAATACGATCAGGCGTGTTTGGATGAGAAGAAAGAAAATCTGGCGCTGAACTGCTTTGCCCACCAAGCTGCTGATAGCGTGCAAATTGCCCCATCGTGTTCAGGAAGCGCGCTGCGGCGTAGGGGTCATACCCAGCGCCTGCAAGTGTTCTCACACCCACATCATCAGCTTCAAGCTCTTGCTCCTGAGAAAAGCGCGCGAACTGCACCTGTTTCTCTTTGACTGCAGCATCAATGGTCTGTTGATCTTTGCCGATATTGGTCATCACTTTGGTGACGAACTCAGCCTCTTCAGCCTGACGTTGGCGCTTGATCGCATGACGCGCTGTCACGTGTGCCATTTCATGAGCAAGCACAGCAGCAAGCTCAGACGTATCGTTGGCAAGCGCCAGCAACCCCCGCGTCACATAAAGATAACCACCGGGAAGAGCAAAGGCATTGACTGCAGGGCTGTTGAGCAAAGTAATGCGGTAGTGCGCTTCAGGGTCTTCCGAAGCTGCAACAAGACCACCAACAACACGTGCAATAGCTGCTTCAGCCTTACCATCCTTATAGACACCGCCATAAGTCGCGACGACACGCGGATGCTCTCTCGCCCCAACGTCACTCCCAAGCCCGGTTCGCAAGCTACCAGGTTTTTGAGCGCCTTGATTGGCAGAGCCGATCAGCTGACACGCAACAAGAGCTACGGTCACTGCAGATATCACTAGCATTCTCAGGCTTGTCTGAAATCCAGACAATGCACTACTCAAAGTCATTCGCGTTTCCGGCTCTTTGCCTTAGTCCAGAAGCTCCAACTGCGCTGGGTGCTTTAGCTCTATTAATGGTCCTTGGTTCAGTTGCATAACGCCCCTGAGGCGAACTCGCTTACCTTTCATCACTGAAAGATCATGCCCGAACTCCGAAAAATCCGCCAGCGTTCCCCTTTGAATAATCCCGGTTAAATCCTCTGTCCAGCGCTCACCAAAATTCAAGTATGTTTTGGATCGTGTTTGTCCAACAGAAATCAGCTTGGCTTCCACAATTCCATAAAGGCCGATTTGCTCGTAGCTAATTGACTTATAATCATTAATTACATTTTTAATGACCCATAATCCAACATTTTTCTCGCGAGCCATACTCTCCAAATTAATAAGGAATTTCAAGCAATTGAAAGCTCTTAATTGTGGCCTAACAATGGCCATTCCAGCTTTGACCAACCAGACTGACAAATCACCCAATTCAGGATCAACCAGAATCGCAGGTCGGCGTCCCCACCGATCCTTTTGCTCAATCAACGCTTTTACCCTGACTTCCCGTTCCTCAAAAAAGTCATCAGCCAGCAGCAAATCCTGCTCTGGCATTGTCAAATCTGCGAGATAATAAAACTCACCGTCACTCGCGGTAAATCTCAAAGGATTTGCGAGCACCTCCTCCATCATGATGGTCGGCAAGCTCTCATCAAGAACCGAACGCTCATCACACGGCGTCGCCAACACGGTTCCTATACAGCTCAACAAAAAGCAGAAAAAAGCAACAAATCCTCGGAACACAACAACCCACCAACAAAGTCTTATTCGGGAATTATATCAGGTCGATGCAGTCGGAACGCCCCCGAGAACTCTATGAGAGCAAACCTCAAAGACACAGGTTGAGCAAATTCTCTTGCATGAACTGATACCTAGCTTGTTCACAGAGAAGCAATCTATCTCGCCTACAGCCAAATTTCATGATATTTGAAAACGCGCTGCATCCTCAACGGATGATAACATCTTAAGCGGATCGATCCGGTCACGGATCAAGACACGCCTAAAGGCCCCGTAGCTCAGCTGGATAGAGCGGCCGCCTCCTAAGCGGCAGGTCAGTGGTTCGAATCCACTCGGGGTCACCATTTATATGAAATTATAATGACCCGGCATGAGAAAATAATTGCTACGGGAACAGGCCTCTTTCTCCCTTCCGCATACGATTAATTCTTTGATTTTCTTGAACCTAAGACTGTATATAGAAACAAAATTTTAATCAGTTTTTGCGGTATCTGCGATCACTCTTGTTCCTCAGATACTTAGCATTAAATGCCGGTACATATCCAATGACTGCAAAGTACTTCTGGCGAAGAGCATTCGCGTATCTACTAGATCTGTTTATCCTCGGCTTTGTCATTACCGCTATTGTCGTCGCATATAACAGTGTTTTTTCTACACGATTTCTTGCGCCAGAACTTCTCAAGACAACTGCCTGTGCACCTCAATTTGACATGATCTCGCAAGAGCGTATGGATGAGATCTTACCGCTCGAACCAGGCCATCAACGCCAGCAAATTCTCTGCAAGCAAACAAACATGTTTGCAAGTAGCTTCCACATAACGGCTCTTCAGAAAATCTGGAAGGAAGGCAATGTCACACGTTCTGTTTCAGTGAGCTACTACTCTGATGAATACGGTAATCAAAGAACTTACCTCCCATCAGAACCGTTCTTCTATTTGCTCGCCCCATTCGTATTTGCCTTGTTCCTTGCTAGAATGGGTCAGACCCCAGGAAAGCGTCTACTCAATTTGAATGTATATAATGCCTCTCTTCAGAAGCCTGATCTAAAGTCAGCATTAAAGCGTGAGTACTTTAAAGCGACAGTTCTCATCATCACAGCCTTGTTTGGGCTTTACTCACTCTATCAGATCATCACGTTAGATTTGGTAGAAGCAGGAAAACAAGCTCAGGAACTACTTCAAAACCTCGGACAAGGAAATTTCTGGCTTTGGATCGTAGGCGGGGTTGTTCTCAGTCTCGCTGCCTTCTGGTTTGAGTTTGGCTCATTCATACGATGGAGAGGCCGCACTTATTGGGATCAGTTCGCAAATCTTACGACGAGTAAGACAGAAGACTTGGTAATGAGAAAAGCCGAAGCCGACAAGGTTATCGCTGATAAGTAAACCGCCAATTGGATGGTGAGCTCTCTTCGGCTCGCCATCCAAACTTAAATCTTGAAGCAGTTCTTTCATTTGCATTTAGCTAATTGAGCCCACCATTGAGGCAGCCAAAACTGCACATGGAGGGTAAGCCATGAACTATATATCCAATGTGCTTAAACGGTGCGGAGATAACCTTCGGAACTGGTTTTACAATTGGATGGCCTGGATCAGCCGGCAGAAGAAATAAAAGAACGAAGCCTCCCTGATCCTTCCATACAGATACTAGCAATGGGAAGCAGCACCTCCGCTTCCCACCGGTCCAGCTGCGCAAAATCAGAAGAGCTCATCGCCCGGATTGTTCGACGAGACGGCAAGACCAGCACTCACTGTATACGCCCTCGTTTATAGCACCGCCTCTCTCATCTATATTCGCTCTTACATGAAATTTCTGGCCCCCACCCCACCAATACGCCCTCACAAGCTACGTAATTTCACTCACTAATCTTAAACTTCGGGCATCTGCAAAGTAAGCTTATGTCGTTTTTTTGAGATATATTTCAGTTACATATCACAAATAGCACCCAGGCAAGATGAAGTCTCGACCAGACACTCGCCAAACGTTTATGCAAACACACAAGACAAGCAAATTCAGATAGTTATTTGACCGTTACGCTTTAGTCAGTACCGTCAATTCAAAGATATTTCAGAGTACTTACGGCATTCATAGATGAATGCGAATAACGCTTTTCCCAATACTGGTAGACTGAAGTCGTATACATGTAATGTTGACATATCACCGATACGTGCAATCCCTCTATACATAAAAACTAATGTTTCGGGGGGAGGCCCGTACATGGCACCAATACTAGAAATCAGTGACCTCAAAGAGCGCGCTCGCAGACGCGTTCCAAAGATGTTCTTCGACTATGCCGACTCCGGTTCCTGGACCGAGAGCACCTATCAGGCAAACGAGAGCGACTTCGCGAAGATCAAGCTGCGTCAGCGCATCGCGGTCGACATGACAGACCGCACACTTGCCACCAAGATGGTCGGACAGGATGTCTCCATGCCTGTCGCACTGGCACCAACTGGCCTGACCGGAATGCAGCACGCCAATGGTGAAATTCTCGCAGCGCAGGCAGCTGAAGAGTTCGGCGTACCTTTCACGCTTTCAACCATGAGCATCTGCTCTATTGAAGCTGTTGCGGCGAAGACCACGAAACCATTCTGGTTTCAGCTTTACGTGATGAAGGATCGGGACTTCATCAACGCCCTGATCGATCGCGCAAAGAACGCAGGCTGCTCTGCACTGGTTCTCACATTCGACCTGCAGATCCTGGGCCAACGCCACAAAGATTTGCGCAACGGCTTGTCTGCCCCGCCAAAGTTTACGCCAAAACATATCTGGCAGATGGCAACACGCCCAATGTGGTGCATGAAAATGCTCACAACGCCAAATCGCACCTTTGGCAACATTGTCGGCCATGCAAAAGGTGTTGGCGATCTCTCCTCCCTGTCCTCATGGACGGCAGAGCAGTTTGACCCGCGCCTGAGCTGGGATGATATTGAGTGGATCAAAAAACAATGGGGCGGCCCGCTAATCCTCAAAGGCATTCTGGACAAGGAAGACGCACGCCACGCAGTCGATTCCGGCTGTGATGCGATCATCGTCTCCAACCACGGTGGGCGTCAGCTCGACGGTGCACCATCCTCCATCGAGATCCTGCCGGAAATCGTGGACGAGGTCGGTGATAAGGTGGAGATCCACATCGATGGTGGCATTCGCTCAGGTCAGGACGTGCTGAAAGCCATCTGTCTCGGCGCCAAAGGCACCTACATCGGCAGACCGTTCCTGTACGGTTTGGGCGCAGGCGGTAAGCAAGGCGTGACACAGTCACTGGAGATCATCCAGAAGGAATTGGATACCACCATGGCACTGTGTGGCCGTCGCGATCTCAATACGCTCAATCGCGACAACCTCTATTCCATCAGAGGCGAAAAAGTCTAGAGCGCGTTCCGTTTGACTGTATTCAATCAAACGACAAGAACTCGCTCAAAATAAAGAAGTTAGGGCATGAGGCGTAAATGCAAACAAGCGCAACATGCTCTAACACCAACAAAACACTCAGTCGGGAGACCCAACGGTCTCCCAGCTGTCATTGCGTTCAGAGCGGACAATCGCATCGATGATTTCCATGTTCTGGATTGCATCAGCAACACCGTAAGGCAGCTCTTCTTCACCTTTGACCACACGAGAGAACAGCTCTCCCTGCAGTGTGTACTGATCACAGGCAGCAACGCGTTCAACCTCAATCGCACCATCCCCCGGCAAACTGCCAGAATCGAGGCGCAAGATAGTCTCTTCACCAGCAGGTGCATTGAACGGGATGAGAATTTCCAGACGCTTGGCAGTCCCCACCAGATTGATACGCTGATACGGAGCAGACTGGGTTGAAACCGTAAATTGAGCCTGACGTCCTTCTCCAAAGTCCATCATCACAGATGTCAGACGGTCCGTGCCAAAGTTTCTGTCACGATCAACAAGGCTCACAACACGCTCAGGTTCAGCATCAAAGAAGTAACGTGACGCCACAATCGGATAGCAGCCAATATCCATCAGACCACCACCGCCAAGCTCTGCTTTATTGCGAATGTTCTGCGGGTCCTGATTGCTGTAACCAAAGAACGCCTGAATGCTCTGCAGCTTGCCCAGCTCACCGGATTCTACAATCTCAAGCGCTCGCTGCCATTGCGGATGCGCCCGCACCATAAAGGCTTCCATAACGAAGCGGTTATCCGGCATTTCCAGCAGAAGACGCGCTTCATCTGCATCAAGCGCAATCGGCTTTTCACAGAGCACATGCTTTCCAGCTTTCACAGCCTCAATCGTCATCGGCACATGCATGTGGTTGGGAAGCGGATTGTAAATCACGTCAATATCAGGATCAGCCAGCAGCGCCTCATAGGAACCATAGGCTTTCTCGATACCCAGTTCAGCAGCAGCTTTCTTCGCATTCTCTTCATTACGAGAAGCAATTGCGACGACCTCAACGCCCTTGGCTTTTTGAAGCGCAGGAATAACCTTTTCGCGGCCAATCCGTGCAGTCGAGAGCACACCCCATTTAACCATTGTAATTCTCCCAATCTATACTGCAGGAACCGTTATTTAGCGCTCTCAAAAGTAACCACTTTCTGCCCGACCTCAGTTTTTGAAAAACGGTCAAGTTCAGAAATGGCCGAAATGATGTGATAGAGCGAGCTTGCTGGCGCCGCTTCTTCCACAAAGCTACCATCCGGCAAAAACTTGTCTTTCCAGAGACCGGCAGGCACGTCTTCAAAGAACAGTTCTAACGCCTTCAGCGCATCCTGCATGGATTGCCGATACCGAGGCCACCCACTCTCAGGAGTACTCTCCAGCATGGCGATAGAGCCTTTAAGCCATTCAGCCTGAGACCACAGACGCGCCAGTGGGTCACGCATGGAAAAGTCATCATTGATGCCCATCACCGCAACACCGCGCGCACGGTCAACACCGTAAACCTCCGCAATCTCAAAGAGACGCGCAGCAGCAGCCTTAGCGCGATCATCACCACGCAACTTGTTCCAGCGGCTCAGCAACCATGCCCATTCAAAATGATGTCCCGGCTCAAGCGCCCTGCCCTCATCACCGGGCATTGGAGACCAGTCCAGCGCAAAGAACTCACGCAAACCGCCCGTTTTCTCGCAGATGAAATACTTCAGGCAAAGCTCACCAAGCTCATCTGCCAGCGCAGACCAGACGGCTTTCTGCTCAGTGCTCAGATTCTCTGAGCGTTCCCATTCAAGACACATTTCAAACAGATGCATATGCGGGTTGGCACCCAGTGGCGCACGCGCAGGCTCAGCTTCCTGGAAGCCAGCAACAGGGTGCTTGAAGCGGCTCTTCAACACATCAAGCAAAGCAGCAGCTTTCGCGCAGGCTTCCCCGCGCTGTTCACTGTTCACATCAGCAATGCTGGAAAGAGCCAGTAGCGCAAAGGCCTGATTGTAAAGGTCAAACGAAGTGTCGAGCAGCTCACCATCTGGCGTCGCTAGCGCACCGATATATCCATCAGATGTGCCGTACACCCGCTCCACATAGGCTTGCGTGCGTAGCGCGACATCCATCCACGGGCCATCCCAGCCCAGACGTCCCGCTTCGCAATACACAAACACCATACGAGGGTTGACGCGACCACGTCTGTTATCCGCACTACCTTCACAATCCAGTGTGATGGTCTCAGCAAAACCACCATTTGCAGCGTCTTCGCCAGCTTTCAACCAAAGCGGCAATGCATCTTCAAACAACCACGCGCGCAACTTATTCAGGTGATCGACAATCACTTCCGGTACTCCACACCATCATCAGCCCGCTCCCACGAACCCCCGATGGCCTCCATATGTGCAAATGAAATCAATGCGCTTAAAGGTTCGACTAAAGGACCAAAAAACACAAATCCGAACCTACGACGAGTAGGCGACAAGACAAAGCCAAATGAGCAAGTTTTTGGGGGATTATAAAGTATCAGAGAGTTAGTGGTGCCGCTGAAAGGACTCGAACCTTCGACCCCATCATTACGAATGACGTGCTCTACCATCTGAGCTACAGCGGCGTTCCAACTGGCACAAGGGGTGTGCCGGAAAGTGGAAGTTTGATACCCAAGCTCCCAATAAGATGCAAGTATGATTTGCAATGGCAGAGAATGCATCCACCATCAATCTACAGAGGCAGGAGACGCAACAAAGAGCACGCGTCCTGCCTGTGCAAGTCTCTTAGAGCACGTCGCGTACACTAACATTCACGCCTCATGCTCTAACATTTTTGGCCTAGCGAATTCTTCTCGTTTGATTGAACAAATCAAACGGAACGCGCTCTTAGCGGAAGAACCTGAAACTCTGATCCTTTGGAGTTTTCGGATCTTCATCATCTGGCTCAGGTCCTGGGTCATCAGGAAGCTGAGAAAGCGGGAACTCCACCAGCTTCTCATCTTTCTTCTCAGGTTTGTCATCCGGCGAGCTCGGAGCTTCCTTCTCGGTCTTGGAAGGGTCCTCTGCCTTGTCCGCAGCCTTTTCATTGGCTTTGGTCGGTGCCCAACTGGAAGATTCCACAGGTACGACAGTCGCACGAGGCTCTTCAGCCTTGGCTTGCTCATCTGGCTTTTTCTCAGCAGGCGGCTCTTTCGCCGTTTCTGTCACAACAACAGGCTCTGCAACGTCAGGCTTTGCCGCTGGTGCTTCCACAGGCTCGTCTTTCACTGCAGCAGGTTTTTTTTCCTCCTGCGGTTTCGGCACAACGATATCCGCCTCGACCGGTTCCTTCAGAACCTGTACAGGAGCTGCCAGTTCAGGTGGCTCAAACAGTTTGTCATCGATGACTTCAATCAACTGCTCCTGATCCACAGCCCCTTCCGGTGCTGCCCATTCATAGGCATCCACACGGCCTGTCTTTGGAGAAACAGGCGCCCAGTTGGCCGAGACAATGCCATCCGCAGTCCAGACTTTATCGCTTGGCGCACGCACAGCGCGGGACAACCACTCACGAATGCGGCCCTGATCACCATGCTCGCGCTCTTCAAGATCAGCCATCAGCAAGAACGCACGTTGCGTTGGTTCAGAGCGCAAAACACGCTTGAGCTGGTCACGTGCTTCATCAAACTTCTTGGCTTCAATCGCAGCAACAGCAATCGCAATCGCGCCCTCAGAAGAATAAGCACGCATGCTCGCCAGTGTTCTGACGCGGCTCAGACGATCCGTGACGGAATCCCCCGGACGAACATGAGCATAAGAGTCAGCAAGGTCTGGATGCGGGCTCAACTTCCAGGTCGCTTCAAGGATCTTACTTGCTTTGCGCACCTCGCCTGAGCGTGTCCGCAGACGGGCTGCAACAATCGCAGCAGGTACCAGCGAAGGAGCAAGGCCATGCGCTTCAACGGCAAGCGTGCGTGCACGATCCGGATTCTCATTCTCCAGCTCAAGAGCACGCGCAGTTAGCAGTACTGCTTTTTGGCGGCGAAGAGTTTTCTTGTCCAGCATGCGAGCAGCATAATTGCGCTCAAGCGTTGCAATGGCTTCTTCCCAGTCACCAGAGACGGCCTGATATCCAAGCACGGCATTGCCGGCCCAACGCAAACCCGGAACCAGATTAAAGGCTTCCTCAGCAAAATGGCGTGCAGCTGCAGGCTCGCTTTCCCGTTCCGCTTCAATGTAAAGGCCGTGCAAACCCACAGCCATGGAGCGATCATCTTCCAGCATCGCCTCAAACCGTCGACGGCTCTCTGCATGATCGCCATCTAGCTGAGAGGCCTGCGCCAGCAGCAGGCGAGCAGCAGGCTCGTTGCCGTCCAGCAGTTTATCCGCCTTCAGGCCAAACTTGCGCGCATGCAGCGTATCGCCAGATCCAAGGGCCATCAGCCCCTGAGACAGGGCATCATAGCCTTTGTCTTTCCGGCGGCTCTGCATGAAATGGGAGACCAGCGTCGGTGATTTCCAGATCAACCGGAAGAACCCCCAAGCCACAATCGACGCCACGATGGATGCACCAAACGCAACAACAGCTGTCAGCAAGCTTGCCTGAACAACATACCCCTGCCATTCAAGCGTAACGACGCCCGGACGATCTGCCATCCAGGCTCCGCCAAGAGCCAGTAAAAATACAAACGCGAAAAAGATGAGAACGCGGACCATGTCCTTCGCTCCTTTCCGATACTACTTGTTTTCAGAAACAAGCGACTTCAAAACTTGAGCGGTGATTTTCTTCACCAATTCATCTGCTGCCAAACGGGCTTTCACCTGCTCGGCCCACGCTGCACCAACCTGTTGCATCGGTTCTGGCAAAGCATCGTAAGCCTTAATCGCTCCGGCAAGATCACCCGCAGAAACCCGGGATTCCATCGTGCCAAGCAACTCGCCGGAACTCGTGCCGTCACTGTCTGTCGGCGTCCGAACAGAAACCAGTGACTTGGCGCTGGAGAACAGACGATCAACCACATCATCATTCTCACTCGTCAGCGACACCGCACTCATATCACGCGCGACCTTACCAAATCCGGCAATCAACGCGGCAGAGGACGGAATACCACTCGCAGCACTTGCCTTCAGTGGCGCCAGCTCAGCAGCATCACCCGGAAGTACAGCTTCAACGGCAGCCAGTTCCGCCTCATAGGTCTCACCAGAATCAACTGCATTACGCAAAGAGGCAATCGCGATTGCACGCGCCGCCCGCTCCTGCGCACTTGCAGTGCCAAGAGCTTTCTCCAACCGGTCAACACGTGCCGTAATCTGCTGTGTTGTCTCGGCATTCGCCTGCGTCAGCGCTTCAATCTTGCCTTCAAGAACTTTCTGCTCTGCCGTCAACTTGCCAATCTGCGCAAGCGCTTCATCCACCTTGGAGCCAGTTACAGCCAACTGTGAACCGAGATCCTTCAGCTGTGTCGGCGCTTCTTTCAATGCCTGAAACTGCTTTTGCAAATCTGTCAGACTGCCTTGCATGCTTTTCAGAACCTGCTCAGCATTCTTTCGGGACGCTGCGGTCAGATCAGCAACCTGCTTAGTCAGCTGATCCTGTGTCTTCTTCATGCTGGCAACAGCAGCACCATCACCGGCTGCACCGTTGGAAATCAATTCGTTCAGCTCTTTAATCTCAGCACCAAGCGTCGAAACCTGCTCTTGCACCTTCGCGGTCACACCAGCAGTCGCATCACTCAACTTAGTGCTGGTTTCTTTCTGGATCGCGTCCAGCTGATCAGTCAGGTTCTGAATGGTTTCCTTAGCCGCAAAACTACCCGCCGCATGATCTTTCAGCGCGGTAATTTCCTGACTCAGCTGCGAATAGCGGTTCTTGGAGCTTTCCAGAAGAGCCTGAACTTCTGTCGCATTCTGGCCAGAGCCGGCGCCAATCATCTGAAGCATGCCAACCTGATGCAGACCAACGCCAGCACCAGCAACAATCAGCGCACCAATAACGCCAGCAGCAAGCATCGCGCCAAATCCAGCACCTTGCTTAGGCGGATGCGGAGGCTTATCAGCAGGCCCGCCGGGTCCTTTGCCAGAAGGAGGCGGCGGCGGAGGCGTATCCTTGCCACCCGAACCAGCCTTATCGTCTTTGCCCTTCACAGGCTCTTTCGCAGCAGAAGCGGTGGAGGTTTTGCTAGCAGTCGTTGCCTTGCTGGTGCCTGTCGTCTTCGTAGCAGAAGGCTTTACTGTGCTGGATGCAGCAGCATCCTTCTTCTCATCAGCAGCGGCCTTTGCGCTTGCAGCAGCAGTCGGCTTGGCTGTTGTTGAGGCAGAAGATGCACCCGCAGCTGGTTTAGCGCCCGCTGCAGGCTTCGCAGCAGCAGCTTTCGTCGTTTCAGTATTTTCAGTCTTCGCGGATGATTGTGATTGTTGTTTGCCAGTTGGCGGCACAGAGCCCGCCTTGGTAGAAGTCGCCTTGCTCGCAGCAGGCTTGGCCGCAGGACCAGCGCTCGCGGCAGGCTTATCAGTCTTGGAAACGTCTTTCGCAGGCAGGTCAATCGTGACAGGCTTTCGGGATCCACTGGAGAGCGGAGATTTCCGTGATGATGTTCCACCACCCGAGCCTGCCCCGGTGGACGCCCCACCCTTTTTGTCATCAGCAGCCATCAAAACCTCCTAGAATGGCGCGTTTCAAGCAGTTTCCAGCCGCGCCAATTTTCATAGTCACGCAATCTCGACAACGCCTCTTAAGAGGCCTCTTTCTTAACATAAGCATCCCTTTAGCAAACTGCTATCAGGGAGAATTAGCACCTTGCCAAACAAACTGCGACTTCTCCATAGGGCTCAGAGAAGTGCAAATCACTTCCTCTCAACTTATCGAACCATTGAGAAGTTCAAACAAGCTATCCTCACGCGGCGTTTTCGCAGTAAAAACCTCGCCAAACGCTCCAGCCTGCTCTGCAACCCGCCTAGAAACACATAATGCTTTCATAGAGTTAAGAAACACTATGGTTTTTTCAAGATTTGAAAGGCTGAGAAAAATTTGAATTGTTCGCGGAGAATAAAACAACGCACAATCCAGCATCCCTGCTTCAATCAGTTCACGGGTTTTCTCAGAAAAGCCAGTCGCAGCAGCCATTTGGTAGACCTCCACCATACGGCAGGCAATGCCCTGCTGCTCAAGTAGTCCGGCCAGGTCACCACTACGGTCAATCGCTGCAGGGTAAAAGACAGGCCCCGCCTGTTTGCTGTCCGCAATCAGTCCGCCAAGGGAATCAACATCCCCATCCGCACATATGATCTCTTGGAAACCGGAAGCCTCTGCAGCTTTGGCTGTCGCCTCACCCACAGAATAGAGAGGAAGGTGCTGTAGCTGTGAAACAAGACCATTAAAGACAAGGGCTTCAATGGCATTCGCGCTCGTCACAGCAATCGCTTTGGCGTCCCCAGCCACATCACCGTCAACGGTCAGCGGCTGGAAACTCAGCATCGGCTCAACAATCACATCGTGTCCCATAGCAATCAGCTTCTGTGCAGTTTTATCCGCTTGAGGCTGAGGACGGGTCACGAGTATTTTCATTAGAGTTCCAGAAAGTTTGGACCAGACTTCGCCTTCAGCTCTTTGCCAAGCTCGCGGCCAATCTCTTCAGCATTGCTTAACGGGCCTTCGCCTTCAACTGTGTGCGTCTGGCTGCCATCCGGTTTGATCACCTCACCGCGGAAACGGATACGATCCCCTTCCACATGGGAGAGACCAGCAATCGGCGTACGGCAAGAACCATCCATCTCAGCCAGATAAGCACGCTCCAGCAAAAGGCGGCTTTCAGTCTCAGCGTGATGGATCGGCGCAAGAATGCGCGCAGTCTCTTCATCACCAAGACGCGCCTCAATACCAATCGCGCCCTGCCCGACAGCAGGAAGGAAGTGCTCCACATCCATCAAAGACGTAACCAGGTCACCTTGTCCCAGACGACGCAGACCAGCGTAAGCAAGGAAGGTTGCGTCAACCACACCTTCACCAAGTTTGCGCAAACGGGTCTGGAGGTTACCGCGATACATCACCACATCAAGATCAGGACGCAGACGCTTAATCTGTGCCTGACGACGCAAACTGGAAGACCCGACCACAGCACCCTGTGGAAGATCTGTCAGTTTTTCTACCTTTGGAGAAATGAAAGCATCGCGCACATCTTCACGTGGAAGGTAAGCGGTCATGCCCAGACCATCCGGCAGCACTGTCGGCATATCCTTGGAAGAATGAACTGCCAGATCAATGGACTTATCCAGCAAAGCTTCCTCAATTTCCTTAGTGAACAAGCCTTTGCCGCCTGCTTCGGAAAGAGGCCTATCTTGAATTTGGTCTCCCGTTGTTTTTATAACAACAATCTCGAAGTCATCATCGGTTAACCCGTGTGCCTTCGCGAGACGAGCGCGTGTTTCATACGCCTGGGCCAGTGCCAGGGCGCTTCCACGTGTACCAATTCTTATAGGTTTTGTTTGCAAGGATCACATTCCCAATGCTAGGGGCTCATGTTAGATGAGCGACATAAAATCATCGGCCCGCGAAATCAACCATGCTTTTCGCATGAGAGAACGACAAAAACCAAGCGGCCAAAGGAGACCAAACGTGCTGACCATCCTCGGCATAGAAACGAGTTGTGACGAAACTGCCGCTGCTGTCCTTGAGATTGATCAAGATGGCAAATGCGTAATTTTGTCCAACGCGGTGCATTCTCAAATCGATGAGCACACACCGTTCGGCGGTGTTGTACCAGAGATTGCGGCGCGCGCCCACATTCAGTTGCTGGATGGTATCGTAGATCAGGCGATGAAAACAGCAAATGTGAAGTACTCTAATCTATCCGCAGTTGCTGCAACCGCTGGCCCCGGCCTCATTGGCGGCGTCATCGTGGGCTTGATGACAGCAAAATCCATTGCCATGGCAATCGATAAGCCATTGATTGCAGTTAATCATTTGGAAGGGCACGCCCTCACCGCACGCATGACGGATCAGGTTGAATTCCCATTCCTGCTGCTCCTCGTCTCCGGCGGACACACCCAGTATCTCCTCGTAAAAGCTCTTGGGGAATACGAAAGATTGGGCACAACCATTGATGATGCGATTGGTGAAGCGTTTGACAAAACAGCCAAACTGCTCGGCCTGCCATATCCCGGTGGTCCGGCTGTAGAAAAAGCTGCAAAACTTGGTGATCCAACCGTCTACAAACTGCCACGCCCACTTTTGGACCGCCCCGGCCTCGACATGTCTTTTGCCGGGTTGAAGACAGCAGTGCGCACAGCCGCCTTAAAAGAAGAGCCTGTCAGCGAGCAAACCGTCAACAATCTGTGCGCCTCCTTCCAGGAAGCTGTCGCGGATGTTCTCGGAAAACGCAGTGCAAGAGCCTTCGAATTATTTAAAGATCGCTATCCGGATACGCCTGTCAAAATGGTTATTGCGGGCGGTGTTGCAGCAAACGAAGCAATTAGGATTCGTCTAAACGAGGTTGCCGCGGAACATAGTGCAGAATTAATCGCACCACCGCACAAACTGTGCACAGACAACGCCGCCATGATTGCATGGGCTGGAGCGGAGCGCCTGAGAAAACTCGTTGCCGAAGACCCATCTATTCTGGAACAAAACGGTAAGGGCGACGACATGAACGAAGCCCCGCGCCCACGCTGGCCTCTCGACAAAATTTCCGAAAGCGTCGTCGGCTTCGGTCGCAAAGGCGCGAAGGTTTAGCGACGACCACACGGCACAAACATACTTCCAAAATCCCGCCTCATCTGCGGGATTTGTTAGCTCAGAATCGCTAAAAACTTATCCCCCTGCCCTCAACCACACTTATTCTCAGTGTTGTTCTCACGTATTCGGGCAGCTGGTGGACCGTCCATCAGTGCGGCGTGGGCTGGGCGGGGCTACC
>NZ_LMCJ01000059.1:804-2860 GCF_001623085.1 Pseudovibrio sp. W74 | reverse complement strand
AAGAAAAACAAAGCGGAGCCGGAGGCCCCAGTTGAGGGCACGGCACTGGTTGAGGTCAATGCCCCCGAACTGAGTATTGAGGGTGAGCGGCCTGGGGCACATGAAGCCGTTCTGAACGCAGATCCATTTGCTTACAAAACTGCCCATCGCCGCATGGTGAGATTGTTCAAGGTCTCAGTATTCCTCAATGTAGTCACTGGCTTGGGGTTAGCTACGGCATTGCAAGTTCTAGCAGTAGCAATCCCTTTGAAGACAACAGAAGTGGCGCTCTTGCGTGTAGATCCAGCTGACGAGCGGATCTACCGCGTTGAGCCGATCTCGGTTGAAGTCGATGGCTTTGAGCTGATGCTTGAGAAGATGGCTCGCCGCTATGTGGCGCAGATCCTTGCCGTTGATGGCATCTCTCAAGGGTCGCGCTTCAAAGAAGTCGCAACCTACTCTGATCAGGACTTCTACCGGCAGTTTTTGAAAGAAAATGAAGGCCGCATCGATGAGGCCATTGAAGATGGTTTGAACCGTTCCATCACTGTTGAGACGGCAAACCAGGTCGATGCCTATAACGGTATCTATCAGTACTCCGTTGACTTCATCCAGACCGACAAGATCGGCAGGCAGCCCCCAGAGCAAAGCAAGCTTCGGGCTTATCTGGAAATGACCACACGCCCTCAAGAAGTGACAACCGTTGAGCGCTTCGAAAATCCTCTTGGTATCCGCATTTTGAAATTGGCTGTTCAGGAAAGGCCAACCACATGACCTCTCGTATTTCTCTTTTTCTTGTCACATTGCTTGTTTCAAACACTGCTTTTGCGCAGACTTCATTGGACCGTGGACCCCAAACGCCGTCACAGCGCGTTGCTCAAGGGCAGCAGGTGGCCTCTAGCGTGACGGCCAGCGTACCGCAAGACGCGCTCGATCAGGCTGCAGCTCAGCGGCGTGGTCAGTTCGGACCGATGAGCCGTACGACCGTTCCATTGGGCCAGATCCAGAAGGCATGGGACAAAGCAGGTAAGAACAGTGGCGTTCATACTCAGGTAGACTGCGGTGCTTGCGTTTACCGTGTACGTCTTCGTGAGTTCATGCTTTCTGTCATTCAGCTTCCAGAAGACGTGAAGATCAAGAACGCTGATGTTGCTGATGCAAGTCTGTTCGATACGAAGGTGCGTACCGACAACACACTGGTGGTCAAGCCACTGGCGGCGGGCGTTGATAGCTCGCTGCAGGTCTATGCGAAAGATGGCAGGGTCTACAGTTTCTATCTTCGCGCTGAGACGGTGAACTCAAAGCATGTTCCTGATCTCCTCTTCAAGATCGAAGAGCCCCGCGTTGCTCAATCGTCCTTTATCGAAGTTGCTGCAGGTGGACCACCAGCGCCGCTGATGAACATGCCCTACACACCAAAGTCAGGTGATGCTCAAAAGGTTGCCGGTGACTATGTGAAGAAGGCCAACATCGACCCTTCCAAACTGCGCGGTTGGGGTGAGTACAAGCTTTGGGGATCTGACAACTCGCTGAAGCCTGAAATGGTGCTTCGCGATGATCACTTCACTTACATTTTCTATGGTGACAAGTGGAAGGATATTGAACTGCCGACCGCCTATGTGGTGGTTGATGGGATTGATGAACTGGTCAACACCCGAGTATCCGGATCAACCTATATCGTTGAAAACACGAATAAACTGATCACCCTGAAGTCGGGTCAGTCCTACATGTGTATCGAATTCAAGGGTAACTAACATGAGTGTATGTGAGTTATTCCTTGCGGTTGGTCTGAGCTTTGGCGGGGCGTGTGAGCCTGAGCCGGTAATCGCTCGTGGTTTGCCGCCTAGTGATGAAGGGGTGTTTGATTACAAACTCCCCCCGCAGCCCAAGCCGGTGGTACCGCCAGCGCCGCCGCCGCCACGCATCATCATGGCACCTCCCATCGTTGTAGAGCGGGAAGTGAGTAAGGACGCGCCGCCCAGAACGATCATCAAGAAAGAGTACATCACTGTTGAGAAAATTGTTGAGCCCAAAAAACCCATCGAGCCCAGCCCGTTTGAGCTGGAACTGCAGGCTG
>NZ_LMCJ01000059.1:419-719 GCF_001623085.1 Pseudovibrio sp. W74 | reverse complement strand
TACATCAATTCTGAGGGTGTGCTGGCAAATGGCCTTGAGGGCAATGTTCCTGGACTAGATGGCGAGCTGACAGAGACAGCAGCGCTTAATGTGCCTCCTCCTGGATCTGGTGTTGCAGGATCATTAGCTGCACCACAAGGCATTGATCCGGAAAACAGCACCTACAAGGCTTCGGGCCGGATCTCCACCAGTGCGGTTGATAACAGCCGGATTGTCACTGCCGACCGCTACATCACCGGCATTATGGAAACAGGCATTAACAGCCAGCTAGCTGATGAGGGCTCCATCGTCATTCAAGTA
>NZ_LMCJ01000059.1:0-369 GCF_001623085.1 Pseudovibrio sp. W74 | reverse complement strand
CAATCTTCTGGTTCCAAAAGGAAGCCGCATGATCTGCCGCTATGAGAGTGCGAAGAAGGTTGGACAGACCCGTATCGGCTTCCAATGTGAGCGTGTTCTCATGGCTGAAAGCCGCGCTGAAATCTACCAGCTCAAAGCCAAGGTTGGTGATGCACAAGGCTACGGCGGCATGTCCGGCCACGTCGATAATCGCTGGTGGGAGAAGTACGGCACTGCTGTGACCACCGTTGCCATTGGCGCAGGTGTTGAATCAGCCGTCACCATGGCCTCTGCCTATGGTTTGGAAGGCTCCGACACAATCGCTTCAGCCCTGACAGGCATCTCGGAGAACGTTGGCGAGTTGTCGGCAAAGTTTATGGAAGACACGGT
>NZ_LMCJ01000058.1:70975-109190 GCF_001623085.1 Pseudovibrio sp. W74 | reverse complement strand
CCTTGCTCATCCCGACTTCCGGGAACTCTGGTTCAACACTGCATGAGAGGTCATGTGGTGATGTTGGTGTTTGCAGTATAAATGTGACAGGCTCTGGTGCGCATCCTTTGCGCAAGTTTTCAGGGGGATATTCCGGGGAGCTGTCAGAATACAATTAATCCAAGTGGGTTAGGTTAGTACTGAAAGATGCATTGAGTAGGGAGCTTGAAGGCAAATGGTGATCGCATTCATCATCATTTTCATCATGTTACTCGGTATTTATGCCGTGTTTGTAGAGCCTTGGCTGCCACCGAGAATTACCCGGCATAAAGTTGTTGTTTCTCCAGAAGCTCTTGACCAAAAACCTTTGCAAATTGTTGTTATGACTGATCTGCATGCCTGCTGGCCATGGATGCGTCCTGAACGGATTACGCGCATCGTAGAGCGCGTGAACAGTCTGGAGCCTGACCTTATTGCGCTTTTAGGCGACTACCACACAGCCATGCATCCTCCTTTTGCAAAGCCGTTAGCCTCTGCTGCAGCTTGGGCGCAGCCTATGCAGCATTTGAAGGCACCTCTGGGTGTTTTTGGTGTGCTGGGCAACCATGATTGGCTTGAAGGTGGTGAGGACGCCAGAGAGGCATTGGAAGCTTCTGGAGTGACTGTTCTCGAGAATAGGGCTCAGCGGGTATCTACACGAGGCAACTCTCATGTCTGGCTTTTGGGACTGGATGATCAGTATGGCGAGGCCTGCCAGTTGCACGGGACGGGACGCCGGGATGATCTTGAGGTGGCCTTAAGTCAGGTTGAAGATGACAGCGCCCCGCGGATTTTGCTTGCCCATGAGCCGGACATCTTTCTTGAGGCCAATAAATCCGTAGATTTGACAGTGAGCGGGCATACGCATGGAGGGCAAGTTCGCTTGCCGTTTATTGGTGCATTGACAATACCATCGCGGCTTGACCGGAAGTATGCGAAGGGCGCTTTTGAGGAAAATGGAAGCACTCTCATCGTTGGCAGCGGGCTTGGATGCTCGGGACTTCCAATCCGTTTTCTTTGTCCGCCAGAACTTTTGCTCATAGAAATATATGCTTAGGCTACAGGGTATTGATCGCATCAAAGGGATTGTTTGATTGCGTCTAACTTGCTTTCATTACCTTTCCGTCTTGAGAGAATCTCAAGGCAAAGAAGCTTGATATTTTGGTGATCTGGGCCGATTAATAGAGCCAGTATAGCGGGAGCTTCGTTTATTGTTGCTTCCGTATTTTCAAGATTTATGCGGCCGCAGAGAGCTGCAGGTAATAAGTGAGTGGTCCTGTTTTCTCGGATCTTGAGCGCTTGGTAGGTGCGATCAGAGCCGGATTTGAAACAAGGATCATTCGTTTCCAGGAGACAAGCGCAATGTCGCAGGCCAAAACTCTTTACGATAAGATCTGGGACCACCACGTGGTCAACACGCAAGAAGACGGCACTTGCCTGCTTTACATTGACCGCCACTTGGTACACGAAGTGACGAGCCCGCAGGCATTTGAAGGCCTGCGTATGGCTGGCCGTCAGGTGCGTCACCCAAAGCGTACACTGGCTGTTGTTGACCATAACGTGCCGACCACTGATCGCTCCAAAGGTATTGATGATCCTGAAAGCGCGTTGCAGGTTGATACACTTGCGAAGAATGCTGCTGAGTTTGGCGTTGAATACTATTCAGAGCTCGATCAGCGTCAGGGCGTGGTGCACATCGTGGGTCCAGAGCAGGGCTTTACGCTGCCGGGCATGACGATCGTTTGTGGTGACAGCCATACATCCACTCATGGTGCTTTTGGTTCTCTTGCACACGGTATCGGTACTTCTGAAGTTGAGCACGTTCTGGCGACGCAGACGCTGATTCAGAAGAAAGCGAAAAACCTTCGTGTGACTGTGAATGGTCAGCTGCCGGAAGGTGTGACCGCGAAAGATATCGTACTGGCGATCATTGGAGAGCTGGGTACTGCTGGTGGCACCGGTTACGTCATTGAATATGCTGGTGAAGCGATCCGTAACCTGTCTATGGAAGGTCGTATGACCGTCTGTAACATGTCTATTGAAGCTGGTGCACGTGCTGGTCTGATTGCTCCGGATGAGAAAACCTTTGAGTACCTGAAGGGTCGTCCTAAATCACCTAAGGGCGCCGCATGGGAACAGGCACAAGCTTACTGGGAAACTCTGTTTACTGATGAGAATGCAGAGTTTGATACAGAAATCGTTCTGGATGCTGCGAACCTGCCTCCAATCGTGACCTGGGGTTCTTCTCCTGAGGATGTTGTTTCCGTTACCGGTGTTGTTCCTAATCCGGCTGAGATCGAAGACGACAACCGCCGTGCTTCTAAAGAACGTGCGCTTGAGTACATGGGTGTTGAAGCTGGTCAGAAGATCACTGACATCAAGGTTGACCGTGTGTTTGTTGGTTCTTGCACCAACGGACGTATCGAAGATCTGCGCGAAGCTGCTGCCGTTGTTAAAGGCAAGAAGGTTGCAGACACCGTCAGCGCGATGATCGTTCCGGGTTCTGGTCTGGTGAAAGCACAGGCTGAAGCGGAAGGTCTGGATGAGATCTTCAAAGACGCTGGTTTCGAATGGCGTGAGCCTGGGTGTTCCATGTGTCTGGCGATGAATGCTGACAAATTGAAGCCGGGTGAGCGTTGTGCTTCAACTTCCAACCGTAACTTTGAGGGCCGTCAGGGCTTCAAGGGCCGTACCCACCTTGTTTCTCCAGGAATGGCGGCAGCGGCTGCGATTGCCGGACACTTTGTTGATGTGCGTCACTGGAAGTAATCGCAGATAAAATTTTGTAAATGAGTGGGAGTAGGTGACTATTCCCGCTTTTTTTATTTTAGGACCGACATTGCGACAAAGTGTGTCGTGATAAGCTAATTGTCTGATCTATAGCGGATTTCTGCTGGTGTGCTTTGTCTGTATTTCGAATTCCTTAGGGTAAGGAGGATTGTCAGACTTCACATAGCTGTCATTTGCTGACTACAATATCAAAACATCTCAAGATGATTTCCGCTCAGGCGCTTGTGTTCTGAGCGAGACTCGGGAGCATGTTGTGAACGCAGTCGTTTCAGAAGGCGCATTCCCGGCGCTTGTGTTGAATGCAGATTATCGGCCTCTGTCTTACTACCCCTTGTCTCTGTGGGGGTGGCAAGATGCGGTGAAGGCTGTGTTTTTGGATCGAGTTAGTATCGTCTCTGAATACGATCAGGTTGTGAGAAGCCCAAGCCTTGAGTTTCAACTCCCCAGCGTGGTCGCGCTAAAGTCCTTCGTAGAGACAGAGAGAAACCCTGCTTTTACGCGGTTTAATGTGTTTTTGCGGGATAGATTTCAATGCCAGTATTGCGGATCACTGAAGGATTTGACTTTTGATCATCTCATCCCGCGCAGTAAAGGAGGCCTGACCACTTGGGACAATGTCATTACAGCTTGCTCTCCCTGCAATTTACGCAAGGCAAACAAATCCTGGCAAGAAATGAACATGCGGCCCATGCAAATGCCATTTATTCCACGCGTGCATGACCTACATAACAATGGCCGCCTGTTCCCACCCAACTACCTGCACGAGAGCTGGTTAGATTTCCTCTATTGGGACAGCGAACTCGAACCGTGAAACGCGGTTAATGTTTTGTTAGCCATTAGCCCGAAAACTTTCAATAAAGTTGAGTGATTAATTCCCGAGATACCACCCTTAGATTATGCTAGGCATAATTACATGGGCGTCGATGGTGGGCATCTCGATGGGTTATTTCAGACAATTCTCTACACTTTTCAAAAGGTTCAACCGCTCCGAAGACGGGATGGTGGCGGTTCTTGTCGCAGTGCTCATGGTTTTGATGATTGTGTTTGCTGGAATGGCGATTGATTTCGGCATGGGCTTCAACACTCGCCGCGCAGTAAATCAGGCATTGGATGCAGCAGTGCTAGCTGTTGCTAACAAATTGTCTACGACTGAGCTTAGCAAATCTGATGTTGAACTCTTAGTCGAGCAATACTTCAAGGCGAATATCAAAAATTCTATTGGGAGTGATGCAATTCACACCAAGCCTGTTGTTTCTTATGATCCAAATGGAGACACAATATCTGCTACAGCATCTGCAACAGTAAAAAATAATTTCTCCCCATTAATAAGTCTGCTTAACACAGGAGCTGAGGGCTTGGAGGAGTTAACTGTATCAAGTAGCTCATCAGCCCGCTTTCCTAAGACAAAAGTAGAGGTGGCAGTTGTTGTTGATGTAACGGGCTCAATGTCAGGATCTATTGGTACCCTCAAAACAGCTTCCAGAGACATGCTAAATACCCTTCTTCCTGAAGATGATGACAAATTAAAAAGTCGGGTACGGATTTCTTATGTCCCATATAATGTTGGTGTTAAGCTTGATTGGCAGCTCGCAGCAAAAGCAACTTTCAATAGGAACCAGTATGGTTGTGTTCATGCTCGCATTGGTGATGAGACAGCAACCGGTAAAAGTCATAACTATGAAGATGAAGAAGATGATGAACGTGTAGATTACATTGGGACACATTATGGATGGTGCCCCAACGCAAAAATGGTTCCACTAACCTCTGAGAGAAGTAAGATTGAGAGCTCAATTAATGTGCTTAGAGCAAGCAGTGCAACAGCTGGGCAAATCGGTATTGCTTGGGGATGGTATACTTTGTCCCCCCTCTGGAAAGATTTTTGGCCTTCTGATAGTAAGCCGGACGAATACGGTAAGAATGGGGTCAGAAAGTACGCTGTTTTAATGACCGATGGTTCATTTAATACGTACTACTCCGCAGATTATGGAAATGCGGAAAACGAATTAAAAGAAATCATAAAGAATCGTGGTGACCGTAAAAACGATCATGACCAGATGTATAGTGGTAAACTAGAAATTGAAGATCATGAAAAAATTGCGAGTAAAGTAAAATGGGATTACAGGAGTAATTCTAGTTTAAGTGGAGTTCCTTTTACTACTGCAAAAAAACTTTGCAGAAATATGAAAGAGGAAGGTATTGTAATTTATACGGTTTTCTTTGGTAGTAATTACAATGGTAAGAAAATCATGCAGGAATGCGCTTCTACTTCTAAGACATTTTACCACGCAACTAATAAAAGTGATTTGATTAAAGCGTTTTCAAGTATCGCTAATGATATCAAGAATATCTACCTGTCTCAGTAGTTCTATAGAATTTTTGGTGATAAAAAACCCCGCCAAATCAGCGGGGTTTGTGTTTAAGGCAGGACTAAATACACGTCGCCTACACGGTTTCAGCTTTGTTTTGGCGATTGTCGATTAGGTCGCCTACGACTGTTGGATCAGCGAGTGTTGACGTGTCGCCCAGGTTGTCGAAGCTGTCCTCTGCGATTTTGCGGAGGATGCGGCGCATGATTTTACCGCTGCGGGTCTTTGGCAGGCCCGGGGCGAACTGGATGAGATCTGGGGAGGCAATTGGGCCGATTTCAGCGCGGACATGCTTGACCAATTTCTTCTTCAGTTCTTCAGAGGGCTCTAAGCCTTCCATGAGGGTTACATAGGCGTAGATGCCTTGTCCCTTCACATCATGCGGATAGCCGACTACAGCAGCTTCTGAGACCTCTGGATGGGCGACGAGGGCGCTTTCAACTTCAGCAGTCCCCATGCGGTGACCAGATACGTTGATCACATCGTCAACACGGCCCGTGATCCAGTAGTAGCCATCTTCGTCACGACGGCAGCCATCGCCAGTGAAGTAGAAGCCTTTGTAGGTGGCGAAGTATGTTTGGACGAAGCGCTCATGGTCTCCGTAAACAGTCCGCATCTGGCCTGGCCAGCTGTCTGTTATGACGAGGTTGCCCTCAGTTGCACCTTCCTGGAAGTTGCCTTCAGCATCAACAATTGCTGGCTGAATGCCGAAGAACGGGCGTGTCGCTGAGCCTGGTTTAAGATCGGTTGCCCCTGGTAGAGGCGTGATCAAGATACCGCCAGTTTCGGTTTGCCACCATGTATCAACGATTGGGCAGCGCTGCTCGCCGACCACGTTGTTGTACCATAGCCATGCTTCTGGATTAATTGGCTCGCCGACTGACCCAAGAACGCGCAATGATTTGCGGGATGTATTGGTTACATATTCATCACCAGCGCCCATCAATGCACGGATTGCGGTCGGGGCGGTGTAGAAGATGTTGACGTTGTGTTTGTCACAAACTTCCCAGAAACGGCCTGCTGTCGGATAGGTAGGTACACCCTCAAACATGAGTGTTGTCGCGCCGTTTGCAAGCGGACCGTAGAGGATGTAGCTGTGGCCTGTGACCCAACCAACATCAGCAGTACACCAATAGACCTCGCCTGGATGGTAGTCGAAAACGTATTGATGCGTCATGGAGGCATAAACGAGGTAACCACCAGAGGTATGCATCACGCCTTTTGGCTGACCTGTTGAGCCTGACGTGTAGAGGATGAAGAGCGGGTCTTCAGCATTCATTTCTGCTGGCGGGCAATCTGCAGAAACTTTCTCGGTTTCTTCATGATACCAGAGGTCGCGGCCGTCCATCATGTTGACGTTGCCACCGGTGCGTTTCACCACGAAGACCTTGTCGACATTGCCGCATTTTTCGATTGCGCGGTCAGTGTTTTCTTTCAAAGGTACAGTTCGGCCACCGCGGACGCCTTCGTCAGCTGTGATGACAAAGCGTGATTTACAGTCTTCAATACGTCCGGCCAAACTGTCAGGTGAGAAACCGCCGAACACAACAGAGTGCACTGCGCCGATCCGGGCACACGCAAGCATTGCGTAGGCTGCTTCAGGGATCATTGGCATATAGACAGTGACGCGATCGCCTTTTTGCACGCCATTGGCCAACATCACGTTTGCGAAACGGTTCACTTCTTCAGAAAGCTGTTTGTAGGTGATTGTCTTGCTTTGATCCGGCTCATCACCCTCCCAGATGATTGCAGGCTGATCACCGCGTTCTGCCAGATGACGGTCAATACAGTTGGCTGCTACGTTCAGCGTGCCGTCTTCAAACCATTTGATGGAAACATTGTGGTAGTCATAGGACGTGTTTTTGACCTTGGAATAAGGCTTTATCCAGTCAATCCGTTTCCCATGCTCTCCCCAGAACCCGTCTGGATCCTCAACGGACTTCTTGTACATTTCCAAGTACTGCTCGTTGTTGAGCAGAGCGTTTTCGGCAATCTCAGCCGGTACTGGATATACATCACCAGTCATGGTCAATCTCCCCATTTCCTCCACGGGTAATCACATACCCAACTCCTGTGGCGTATTATGGGCAGCTGCCGTTGGGGCGTCTAGCGAATATGCTTCGAACTTTCGTAGGTCCCATTGTCTCTAGGTTCGTTTGGCCTACGAAAATTCAGCAATACGAGATATCAAGTTACCCGGAACTAGCCAGAAATCAGCGCATAAACTGCGCCTTGAACCATCAAAACACCGAGCCAATGGCCAGCATCGATGAGCGTCAGCATCCATGAAGCCCGTTGGAATTTGTGATTGACGATCAGGCCTGTGAGTACAAAGCCACCCCAGATTACGATTGCTGCAGTCACGCCACTGGCAATGGTGACTGAGCCTGAGTAAACGAGGATCCCAGCAAGGACGAAAGCCATGATCATTTCGCAGAGAAAAGTTATGACGTAAGTGGAAGGAGACATTTGAACGTCTTCTTCTGAGATGCCGACAGCTTTCATCCAAGAATATGAAAGCACATAGTACCAGATAGATCCGAAAATATATGAAGCGATTCCCGCAGCAAGCACACCCGGTAAGTAAATTCCTTCAATCATATCAATACACCTTGTAAAAGATATGGTGTGCACATGACTTGAGTATTTATTATTCGAAAAATGTATTGAAAATATTTGGTAGCTTCAAGTCCCAGCGGATTTGTAGCTGGCTGTTGAAACAATAGGAGAGGGTGGACAAGACCACCCTCAAAATTCAGGTAGGTTATTGCATTGCCGCAGCTTTTTCATTGGCCTTTGCAAGAGCTGGACGACTCAAAGTTCTTGAAAAATATTTGCTAACGGGTCCTTCCGGCCATTCGAACTTGGAGACTTTGGCCCAGATTGCACAATGACCGATGATGATATCAGCAATTGTGAAGGTGTCGCCCATTGCCCAAGTGTTTTCGCCAAGGCGTTTTTCAAGCTGCTGCATCGATCTGTTCCACTCAAATCGGCAGGCGGGTTTGATGTCTGGTACGCGTTGGTCTTCCGGGTGAATGAATGAGTGTTTTGCAGCCATCCAGAGAATGGAGTCCATTTCATCGAGCGCAAAGTTGGTAAAACTATCCTGCCGGGCACGATCTAAAGTTCCTGATGGGAACGACAGGCTGGAATGTTTGTCTGCCAAATAGGTACAGATTGCTGTTGAATCGTAGATGGTTTCTCCATCAACGATCAGGGCAGGGATCTTGCCTGATGGGTTTACGGCATAAACATCTTCCTGATGAGGTTTGCTAGGCACGACCTCGTAAGGCAAGTTCAGTTCTTCCAGCAACCAGAGTACCCGCATGGTTCTTGATTGTGGGTGGCCAATAACTTTGTACATAAGTTCCTCCTCTTGGATCTGATCATCTGCGTTGATTACGAAAAAGAAAAGCAAGAATGAGTGTGACTTGAGGATAAGCTTTCAAATTACAAGGCACGCAGCGTTTAATAGGCAAAGTTGATCGATGCTGAGGTGAGTAAAAAGAAATGCCCCTTACAACTGAAGGGGTGATTACGACAGTGTCTCTTTGGTAGTTTGATTTCACAAAATAACCATCACAAGAAAATGCCTTGAAATGTTTGGAAATGGCGGTCTTTTGCTGATATTGTCACCCTAATATTTCAGGAGAGATATCAATATTTATTCCCGGTGTCTGGTGACATAGTTTTTATTGTTTACCCCTACTGTATTTCCTAACGGTAGCTTGGGCTGTTCATGAAACTAAACTAGCAACTTAGCTATCGAAGACAGCTATGCAATGGTTGTTTGCTGCATAAACTGGTAGGCGTGGAGCGGTAAGATCGTGAATTTTTCGGTTTATTGGATTGCCCAGAAACTTCGATTTTTTGCTGTTTTTGCAATAGCTTTGGCCTCCGTGCTGACAAATGCTCGTGCAGATGTTGCTGCATGGCTGTTGATGGATGCCGACAATGGACACGTTTTGGAGCAGAATGGTGCTTTCGACCGTTGGTACCCAGCTTCCCTAACAAAGATGATGACCGCCTATATCGCTTTTAAGAGTATCTCTCAGGGTGAGATGGCCATGAGCGATATGGTGATGGTCTCTCAAAACGCACTCAACCAGCCACCAAGCAAGATGGGGTTTAAGGTCGGCACGACAATCACGCTCGACAATGCCTTGAAAATGATCCTTGTGAAGTCGGCCAATGATATTGCAGTAGCTGTTGCTGAACGGGTAGGTGGGACTGAAGAAAGCTTTATCAGCCAGATGAATGCGACTGCGCGTCGGTTGGGGATGACGCATACTAATTTTGTCAATCCTCACGGGCTACCAGATAATCGTCAGGTTTCATCTGCACGTGATATGGCGCTGCTTGCAAGTGCGCTGTGGAACCAGTTTCCGCAGTATCGTTCTTATATGAGTCACCCGGGAATTCGATTTGGCCGAAGAACATTTCGGTCTGGAAACAGGGATTTTCTTCTGCGTACTGCTGGGGCTAATGGCTTGAAAACTGGATATATTTGTAATTCCGGTTTCAATGTAGCGACTTCTGCAACACGCAATGGAAGAACAGTTATCGCTGTTGTTTTGGGGGCTGCTTCCAGCCTGGAGCGCTCAGCGTTTGCCAAGAAACTCATTGATAGCGGTTTCAAGAAGACAGCAGGAAGCAAAATTACTGCTTTCCGCGGCAGTGGGAACATCAACCCACCAAAGGACCACTACTGCAAGCGCAATGCCAAGCCAACGGCTCAGCAACTTGTTGATCGCTTTGGGACAAAACGTGGTTCTGCCAGCATGATGGCTTATGCCGATGCCGGCAGTCCGAGCCCACGCGGAAAATCCATTCGTCTTTCCAAGAAGAAAGTGAACTGGGGTTTGGTCTATGAAGAAATTCTGGGTCCACAGCTGAAGTCATATGCACCGGTGACTGTGCGCATTGGCAATGAGCATCCGGTTGTCGCACTGAAAAAGCTTGGAAATGCAGTGCCTTTGCCAATACCGAAACCAGGGTCGCAAAAAGGTTTGGAGCCTGCGCCGATTGGAGGCATTCAGCAACTTAATGTGCCAGTGGGCAAGGGTGCTTCTTTGCGGCCTTTGAAATCGACTTCTAAACGAGATTTGTTTGGCAGCCCGGGTGGGCTCTATGCTAATACGTCTGCCTTCGGTAAAACGCAGTCACCGTAGCTACAGGCAGTGCAGAATTATGGCTAGTACCCAAGAGAGGCGGAGTCCGCCAACCCCGATCCCAATGAGCGTCATTACTGGCTTTCTGGGAGCAGGTAAAACAACGCTTCTTAATCGAATTCTCAAAGAGCCAGTGTTGGAAAATACAGCGGTTATCATCAATGAATTTGGTGAGATCGGTCTGGATCATTTGCTCGTAGATACCATTGATGATGGAATTATAGAGCTCTCATCTGGTTGTTTGTGCTGCACTATTCGTGGTGATCTCATCAACACGCTGGAAGATATTCTGCGCCGTATCGACAATGGCCGCATGAAGAAGATCGACCGTGTGATTATTGAAACAACCGGTTTGGCTGATCCTGCTCCAGTGTTGCACACTGTGATGCTGCATCCGTATTTGGTTATGCGATACCGTCTTGATGGCGTGGTGACATTGGTCGATTCCGTCAACGGTTTGGATACGATCCATTCTCATGAGGAAGCAGTCAAACAAGTTGCTGTTGCTGATCGTATCGTGATGACGAAGACGGATTTGCAGGAGCCTTCTGATGATTTACTGGCTGAGCTGAAGCATCTGAACCCTGGCGCAACTGTGCTTAATGCTCAAGATGGCTCTGCAACGGCTGCTGCTCTCATCAATTGCGGGCTGTACAATCCTGAGAGCAAAATCCCAGATGTTCAGAAATGGTTGAGGGAAGAGGCGTACAAAGATGAGCACGCTTCACATGATCATCACGGACACCACCATCATGATCCGAACCGCCATGGCAAAGATGTTCGTGCCTTTACGCTTGAGACCGACAGCGCGATCCCCAATGCTGCACTGGAGATGTTCCTAGATCTACTGCGCTCTGCACATGGCCCTAAGCTTTTGCGCGTTAAGGGGATTATAAAGACTGTAGAACACCCGGATCAGCCTTTGGTGATCCATGGGGTGCAGCATGTCTTCCATCCACCTGCACGGCTTGCAGAATGGCCTGATGCGGATCAGAGAACGCGGCTCGTCTTCATTACCAAAGGCCTTTCTGAGGGCTTTGTGAAGAAGATGTTTGATGCATTCACTGGTGGTGTTGCTGCCGACACGCCTGACCGCACTGCGATGATGGATAATCCACTTTCCATTGGTGGATTCAGCGGTACGTTTAAGTAACCAGCTGAACCGCAGCAATAAAAAAGCCCGCTCAAGTGGCGGGCTTTTGTGTGTCTTATAAACGCTTTAGCGCGTAGGGACTGGAACCTCACCGCGGTAGTCATAGAAACCACGCTGAGTTTTGCGTCCAAGCCAGCCAGCCTCAACGTACTTCACGAGTAGTGGGCATGGGCGGTATTTGCTGTCTGCAAGGCCTTCATAGAGCACCTGCATGATGGACAGGCAAATATCCAGACCAATGAAATCAGCCAGTTGCAGCGGGCCCATCGGATGATTTGCACCTAGGCGCATTGCTGTGTCGATTGCTTCAACAGAGCCAACACCTTCATAAAGAGTGTAGATCGCTTCGTTGATCATTGGCAGCAGAATACGGTTCACCATAAAGGCTGGGAAGTCTTCTGAAACTGCAATCGTTTTATGCAAACCGAGGGTGTAGCCCTTGGAAAGTTCAAAGGTTTCATCGCTGGTTGCAATGCCACGAACAAGCTCAACAAGTTCCATAAGCGGAACCGGATTCATGAAGTGGATACCGATGAATTTTTCCGGACGGTCTGTAGCGGATGCCAGACGCGTGATGGAAATAGACGAAGTGTTTGTGCCAAGAATGGCATCAGGCTTCAAAATCGGGCAAACACTTTGATAAACCTTGCGTTTGACCTGCTCGTTTTCACTCACAGCTTCAACAACGAGGTCTGCATCGCTTAGGGATTTAACATCGTCAGATGTTTTGATACGGGTAAGAGCGAGGTCGCGATCTTCTTCAGTGATCGTGCCCTTTGAGATCTGACGTGCCATATTGCCATTGATGCTGGCCAGGCCTCTGTCGATACGATCCTGATCGATATCGTGAAGCACGATATCGTATCCTGCCAAAGCACTTACGTGTGCGATGCCATTGCCCATTTGACCGGCGCCAATAACACCGACTTTCTTTACTTCGACCACCATTGTCAGATCCAAATTCTTACAAGCATCGGTTAAACGTGCTTTGACGTTCTCGTAACAACATACATCGCAAGTCTTGCCTCAAACAGCAAGAACCCCAGAATGAAATATTAACATCCCGGGGTTCCTGAAAAGCTAATCAAATATGATTAGAGGGCTTTTTCCAGTTCAGGAAGAGCCTCGAACAGGTCTGCGACAAGTCCGTAATCAGCAACCTGGAAGATTGGTGCTTCTTCGTCTTTGTTAATTGCGACGATGATCTTGGAATCTTTCATGCCTGCAAGGTGCTGAATTGCACCGGAAATGCCGCAAGCGATGTAAAGATCAGGTGCAACAACCTTACCGGTCTGGCCAACCTGCCAATCGTTTGGTGCGTAACCAGCATCAACAGCTGCACGGGATGCACCGATTGCTGCGCCGAGCTTGTCAGCAACAGGGGTGATGACTTCGTTGAACTTCTCTTCGGAACCGAGAGCACGACCACCGGAGATGATGATTTTAGCGCCTGCGAGTTCCGGACGATCAGACGCTGCGATTTCTTCACCCACGAAGGAGGAAATTGCCGGATCAGCAGAAGCAGCAGCAGCTTCAATCGGAGCAGAGCCGCCTTCAGCAGTTGCAGCGAAGGATGCTGTACGAACAGTCAGAACCTTCTTTGCATCAGCAGACTGTACAGTTTGGATTGCGTTACCTGCATAGATTGGACGCTTGAACGTGTCCGCAGATTCAACGGCAATGATTTCAGAGATCTGCATCACGTCGAGCTTAGCAGCAACGCGTGGCAGAGTGTTTTTGCCATTGGTTGTTGCTGCAGCAACAACAGCGTCGTAATCAGCAGCAAGTGCAACGATCAGATCGCCAACTGGTTCAGCAAGCTGGTGCTCATAAGCTGCATCGTCAGCAACAAGAACTTTAGCAACGCCAGACAGTTTGGAAGCAGCTTCAGCTGCCGCGCCACAGTCTTTACCAGCAACGAGAACATGAACGTCGCCGCCCATTTCTACAGCTGCTGTCAGTGCCTTAGCCGTTGCTTCGTTCAAAGCAGAATTGGAATGTTCAGCCACAAGAAGCGTGGTCATAATGCTAACTCCTCTTGACCTATCTTAAAGAACGCCAGCTTCGTTTTTGAGCTTGTCTACCAGCTCATCAACGGAAGCGACCTTAACGCCTGCCTTGCGTGCATCAGGCTCAGCAGTGTTGAGAACCTTGAGGCGAGGGGTAGCGTCTACGCCATAGTCCGCCAATGTTTTCTCAGCAATCGGCTTTTTCTTTGCCTTCATGATGTTTGGCAGAGAAGCGTAGCGAGGCTCGTTCAAACGCAGGTCAGTGGTGACAATCGCTGGCATGTTCAGCTTTACAGTCTGCAGACCACCGTCGATTTCGCGGGTGACGTCTACTGTGTTATCGCCAAGGTCAACCTTGGAAGCGAATGTGCCCTGTGCCCAGCCCAGAAGTGCAGCAAGCATCTGACCTGTCTGGTTGCAGTCGTCATCAATCGCCTGTTTGCCGAGGATAACGAGACCTGGCTCTTCTTCGTCAACGATGCCTTTGAGAACCTTAGCTACTGCGAGAGGCTCAGCAATGTCGTCGGTCTGAACGAGGATACCGCGGTCAGCGCCCATTGCGAGGCCGGTGCGGATCGTTTCAGTCGCCTGCTTAGGGCCGATGGAAACAACAATGATCTCAGTTGCTTTACCAGCTTCTTTCAGGCGAAGAGCCTCTTCAACGGCGATTTCGTCGAAAGGGTTCATGGACATTTTGACGTTTGCGAGTTCAACGCCGGAGCCATCCGCTTTCACGCGAACTTTTACGTTATAGTCAACGACCCGTTTTACGGGCACGAGAATTTTCATGTTCCTAGAACCTCCACTAGAAATGCAGGGGAGTATGCGTCGCCACCAAGTTGATAAGACACAGCTTCCGCCGGGCTACCAGAGCCAAAAGGGAATGCAAATTGCATTACATTTGCGGCGACCGTACTGAGCAATTTTGGGGCTGTCAACGATCGCCTAGGGTAAATAGGTATTGGGTTTCAACCAATGTATAAGGCCAAGTGGCCTTATGGTGAAGATAGTTGTCCATAAGTGTTGATAGTTTACCTATTCGTCAAGCACCTTTGATCAAATTCTTCATCAAAAAATCGCTATCTGTTTTTGCCCGCTACCCACAAAACATCGCCTTCGCCCTTCAAATTTGCATAGCGAGATGCAACGAAGAAGAGGTCGGAGAGGCGGTTGAGATACTGCAGAGCTTGCTTGTTGACCTTCTCTTTTTGAGAGAGTGCTGCAACGAGACGCTCAGCGCGGCGAGAGACGGTTCTGGCTTGATGCAAGTGCGTTGCCAGCGGTGTGCCACCCGGTAATACAAATGATTTCAAAGGTGTAAGCTCAACGTTCATCTGGTCGATTGCGTCTTCCAGAGCGCTTATCTGATTATCTGTGATGCGCAGCGGTTCGTATCCGAGCTCTTCGCCGGTGTCTGGTGTTGCCAGATCGGCGCCGAGATCGAACAAGTCGTTCTGAATACGGCCAAGCAGTTCATCCAATACTGGCATCTCTTTGGATGCGTGCAGGCGGACTATGCCGACGACTGAGTTGGTTTCATCAACGGTTCCGTAGGCCTCAATGCGCAGATCGTGCTTTTGCCTGCGCTCTCCGCTGCCAAGTGCAGTGGTGCCGTCGTCGCCAGTTTTTGTATAGATCTTATTGAGAGTGACCATTTTCTACCAGTTTCAAACCAAAATCAGGATGTGCTTGCGAAGTAAACGGAAAGCATAATCAATATGATAGCTGCGAACTGCAACAGAACACGATATCTCATAAGCTTTTGCGAACGGTTTGGATCTCCACCGCGCATCATGTTCCAAAGGCCGAGGGCGAGGACCAGAGCGACGGCGAATAGAGCAATAGGAACTAGAGTGGCAACAATACCGCTCATCAAAATCTCCAATAATAAAAGTCTCGATTGAGGTGTTGGATTAATTCAGAACCACAATAGAGGCATTCAGGACGGCTGCAAAGCTAACCCAAAGGAGATAGGGCAGATATAGCCATGCTGCAAAGATTTGCGCTCTATAAAATAGGCGGAAAGTGAAAAAACTTAGCGCGAGCAAGATGATAAGGACAATAAGGCCAAGTGCAGGGTTTTGCTGTCCGAAGAATGCCCAGGACCAAATGCCATTTAAAAACAACACTATAACGAAAGTTAGCTGAATGCTGGTTTTCGAAGGTGATTTGGCTGCCTCGTTGGTGCCAGTCTGTTGAAATTCGGTGGCCAGCCAGATGCTGATGCCAAGAAGTGCGTAAAGAACGGACCAGACCGGCGCAAAAATCCAATCAGGTGGATTGAAGGATGGTTTGTTGAGAGAGGCGTACCATTCAGGGATGGCCGGTGCAGTAACGATGCCGCCGTAAGCTGCTGTTGCATAACACAAAAGCCCCCATCCAACGAGACGACTCCAGACAACTCTGTTCTTTAACTTGGCTTTTGTGGTGTCGCTAAGGGGCACGGAAATTCCTTTTGAAAGGTTTTGTGCAGAGTTGCGTTTTTTGCGCATATTCCGCGTTGATTTGCGTTGTTACGTCAGCAAACGGCGTTGTGTTGTATTAGGTGCTCTACACAGCTTGCATTTTTCTAAAATATCACGCTAGATATTTAATAGGTCGTTTTTCTCTCTTCAAAGCTTTTTCCATGACACAACAAGCAGTCCTTGGTGCGCGCGATGTGAATCTTATTCGCGGCGTCTTCTTTCTTCAACCCATCGCGCTTGGCGCCTGGTTTCCACGCATCGCAGAAATTCAGCAAAGACTTCAGGTGAGTGAAGGGGAGTTTGCCCTTGCTCTTGTCGGAATGCCGGTTGGGCTGCTGTTCATGCTGATGTTTGCCGGGCGACTAACGGAGAAGTTTGGTGCACGCCAACTTTTGATTGCGGGCTTGTTTGCGTTCATCTGTCTGATGCCATTGCCGACGTATGCCGAATCCATTCTGCAGCTGTTTGTTTATTTGGCAGTTGTTGGCAGCGCATTGGCGTTTGTGGAACTGTGCATGAACGTGATTGCGGATAAAACCGAGCGGAAGAGCGGACAGCTCATTATGTCGGGTTGTCATGGCTTGTGGAGTCTTGGGGTGCTGGTGGGAAGTCTGATCAGCTCAGGCTTTTCCTGGGTTGGCTATGGTCCATCTGAAAGCATTCTCATGGCAAGTGGTATGGCGTTATTGCCAGCGCTGTTTACCTCCTACAGCCTGACAGAAGGCCGGGAGCCGGATGTCGCTGAGAAATCTGAAAGTGGTTTTCAAATGCCGAGCGGCGCGCTGATTGCGGTGTGCTTCTTCGCGTTTGGCATCACCATGACGGAAGGTGCGATTGCGGACTGGTCTGCGATTTATGTGACTGATCTGTTTGATCTATCTGCTGGTTACGCAGGTATTGCCTATAGCGCTTTTGCTCTGATGGTGACATTCGGGCGCTTAACCGGAGACTGGTTGCGATCTCGTGTTGACGTTCAGATCGCAGCTGCCGGGATTGTTATCCTTGCTCTCATTGGCGTCGGAATTCTGGTGATTTCGCCGAACTATGCGGTGTCATTGCTTGGTTTCGGACTGGTTGGGCTGGGCGTTTCCGGGGGCTTTCCACTGGCTGTTACGGCTGCTGCTGAAAAACCGGGTCGCTCTGCTGCTGTCAATGTGGGCTTGATGACGCAGATTGCTCTCGGCGGTTTCCTCGTGGGTCCTCTCGTTATCGGTTATGCCGCTGATCATCTCGGTATCCAGGGCGGCTTTATGCTGATGTTACCGGCACTTGTGCTGAGCTTGCTGATGAGCCGGTCTTTGATTAAGCGGTGAGGGGAAGTATGAGAGAACTAGAGATTAGTTTTCAGAGCATTCCTGCAACGCTGACCTATAAGCTTCGCCAGCAAGTGCTCTGGCCAGAATCTCCCATAGAACGGGTCATGGTTCCAGAAGATCACCAGGCCCTTCATATTGGAGCCTTTGAAGAAGAAAACCTGATTGGTGTTGGGTCTTTCTTCTTCGATCTGCCCTCTGTGAGACTGCGAAAGCTGGCAGTGTTGCCAGAAAAGCAAGGGCGTGGCATCGGAAGCAACCTCATTCGGTTTGCGGCAAACCAGCCTGACTTGCAAAAAGCGGATTACATCTGGTGCGACGCAAGAGAAGATGCCGTTGCTTTCTATCAACGCCTCGGTTTTAAGATTGAAGGCAATGCCTTCCAAAAATTTGGCGTTTCTTACCTGCGTGCACGGGTTGAGCTTGCTCAGCTTTCACAGCAACGGCTGGTGATTGACGAGCTCTTAGATGCCGCACCTCTGGTCACTCATTAAGTGGGGACTACGGGTAGGAACTTGAACCTTATCGGTGCTTTGGTTGGGTCTGATTGCCCGTTGGTTTTGAGCTTCTTCATGAGGGTTTTGGCTTTGCCGATGGCTTGATCCAGCTCTTTGGTATTCAGGTGATCTGCTATGTCTTCTTGTGCTTTTAGCGCAGGTTTGCTGCCATTCTCTGCTGCTATGTAAAACCAGACATAAGCGCTTTCTATGTCCTGCTGAACTCCGCTGCCTTTGTAAAAAGCAAGACCGATGCGATATTGGGCTTCTACATGGCTTTGCTTTGCGGCGCGGAGAACCCATTTTGCAGCATCAGATTTATTCTTTGCAATGCCTTGGCCTGTGGCATTCATACGTCCAAAATTGAATTGTGCCTCAGCATGATTTTGCGTTGCAGCGAGGTAGTACCAGTTTGCTGCTTCAGTGTTGTTTTGTTCTACACCCACTCCGTCTTCGTAGGCTCTTCCGATACGGTACTGCGCTTCGGCATGACCTTTTTCAGCAGCGAGGCGAACCCATCTTGCAGCTGTGGTTTCGTCCTGCTCTACCCCTTGTCCTGTGGCATAGAGAAACCCAAGGTTATACTGAGCATCCGGGTGGCCTTGTTTAGCGGCAAAATGGTACCAAGCCGAGGCTTCTATTAGGTCTTGCGGTAGGCCTGTACCGTTGGCGTACATAACAGCGAGGTTGTACTGCGCATCAGCAACACCTTGTTCAGCTGCTCGGCTGTACCATTTTACAGCCTTGTCGTAGTTCTGATCTACGCCCAGACCGATTTCATAGATGCGGCCCAGATTAAACTGAGCGTTGGCATGCCCTTGTTCTGCAGCCAGACGGAACTTTTCTGCAGCTTTGGGGTAGTCCTGTGGTGCGCCTTTTCCGTTGGTGAAGGCACGACCGAGATTATAATGGAACCCGGCAAGATGTTGCTCGGCAGCCTGATGATATTCCTTTGCAATACCGGCATAGTGCTGCTTTAAGTCTTCGCCAATGTAACGCATGTCTGTGAGACGGTTTTTTGCGATCGCATTCCCGTTATCGGCTGCAAGGCGATAAAACTTTTCTGCTTCGGCGTAGTCCAGTTTTACACCTAGGCCGACGGTGTAAAGATACCCGAGTTCAAGCTGTGCTTTCGCGTGGTTTTGCTCTGCTGCGAGACGGTAAAGCTTTGCAGCTTCAGCATAGTCCTGCTGAACGCCCTGCCCATTTTGATAAAAGAGTGCGAGATAGTATTGTGCTGCTTTGTCACCTTGATCGGCAGCAACTTCGTACCACTTTGCAGCCTCACTGTAGTCTCGTGGTCTGCCTTGGCCATTGGCGTACATTTGGCCAAGTTCTCGTTGTGCTGTCGCATCGCCTTGTTTTGCGGCTTGCATAAGTGATTTTGCAGCTTTGTCGTAATCCTGAAGCCGGGCCTGAAGGCCTTTTATTGCAATCTGTGCTCGGTCATGGTTTTGCTCAGCAGCAAGGCGGAACCACTTTTCGGCTTGTTGATTGTCTTGAGGTACGCCAAGCCCATCCTCATAAAGCACAGCAAGGTTGTATTGAGCTTGGTCATTTCCTTGCCGAGCAGCAAGCCGGTACCATTTTGCTGCTTCCTTGTAGTCTCTTGGTACGCCTAACCCCTTCTCGTACATGTACCCTAGCTTAAGTCTGGCGCCTGAATACCCTTGCTTTATTGAGAGGTGGTACCATTTGATGGCTTCTTTGTAGTCCCTAGGAACACCTCGCCCTTCTTTGTAAAAATAGCCGACATTGGATTGAGCTATTGCATTGCCTTGGTCGGCAGAAAGTCGGTACCATTTGAGCGCTTCCCTGTTATCTTTCCGCACTCCCATTCCTCTGGAGTACATATAGCCAAGTTCAAGTTGAGCACCGGCATGATCTTTCTCTGTGGCGAGGCGGTACCATTTTACGGCTTCTTCATAATCCTTCCGCACGCCGTTACCATAATGGTATAATAGCCCTAGGTTATGTTGAGCGCCTGCATGGCCCTGATCAGCGGCAAGACGATACCATTTTGCTGCTTCAACGTAGTCTTGTGGGACGCCAGTGCCATCTTCGAGATCAATTGCCAGGCTAAACTGTGCCTTTGCATCACCTTGCTTAGCCTTACGCCAAACCTTCATCGCTGCGTTACTATAACGTTTCGGCCCCGCAAGCCCTTGGGCGTAAAAGTAATTAAGTTCGCGTTCTGCTTCCGGATGCCCTTTGTCAGCTGCGAGCAGATACCATTTTTCGGCCTCTTTGAAGCTTTGCGGGACGCCTCGTCCTTTGTGATACAAGTTGGCAAGGCGGTATTGAGCGGCGACGTGACCTTGCTCAGCGGCTAAGCGAAACCATTTTGCAGCCTTGGTATAGTTCTGAGGGACACCTTGTGCCTCTTCGTAGAGAATTCCAAGTTTGTATTGAGAATGAAAGTCACCTTGCTCAGCGGATGCCGAGATGGTTTTGAAATCCTCGGCGTACACTGGAAGGATTGCTTGGCTGGACAGTGAAATGACCAGAGCTGCCAGAGCTAACTTCAAATGCCGCAACTGCATATTTTCCCCCGAATCTGCAACGCTTCAAACAATAGCAGAGATTACAATTTTAGGATTGGACAGTCGTAGTTCCGTCTCAAACAACCTTATTGAAAAGGTGAGAGTCCAAATCGCGATTGCATTTAGCTTTCTACAGATTAGCTGCAGGACTACAAGATCGGGCTGACTGTTGCGATGATGTTGTTTTTTATTCGTTTGAGGTATGACCAACTGGAAACAGTTTCAAAAAAGACCTGATCTGAACTGTCGAGGTATTGCTGTTGCCGTTCCAGAACAGCGTTCGTTATTGCCTTGTCTTGCAACAGAATGTTGTTTTCGTAGTTTAGGTCAAAGCTTCGCAGATCAAGGTTGGAAGAGCCGATCAAAGTGATCTTGTTATCCATTGTGAGTGTCTTGGCGTGCAACAGACCGCCTTTGAATTCAAAGAGATCACAACCAGCCTCCAGAAGTTTGAAATAGTGGCTGCGACTTGCAGCGGCCACGATCCAGCTGTCGTTGACCTTCGGGAAAATCAAGGTGACCTTTACGCCTCGATAAGCCGCTGCGCGCAAGGCTTCCAGAACAGTTTCATCGGGGACAAAGTAGGGGGTCGATAGTGTGAGTTCGAAGCGGGCGGTTGCAATCAGGCAGGCAAAGAGCTGAGGTGTTGCTCCTTTGCGTTCCGTTGGGCCATCGCCCATCACCTGTGCCGGGAACCCTTCTTGTGCCGGTTCTGACTTCAATTCAAAGTCATTTAGCTTTTCGCCTGTTGCTTGCATCCAATCGCTTATGAACAGAAGCTGGTTTTGCGTCACAATGGGCCCGGTCAGGCGTAGCATGATGTCGACCCAGGGAGCGTATTTTGCTTTGACCAGAAATTCCGGATCAGCTGAGTTTCTACTGCCGCAGTAAGTGACTTTTCCGTCGATAATCGTGATTTTACGGTGGTTGCGCAGGTCCAATCTGCTGGTCAGGAGCGTTCGTACTGGTTTGTCCAGCGGCAGGGCGACAGCTAGTTGAACGCCTGCCTCTTTCATCTGCTCCCATAACTGTGATTTTATGAGCTGGTGTGAGCCGAGACCATCTGCCATCGCGCGGCATACGACCCCTCGCTGGGTTGCTCTGATCAAAGCGTCGGCGAGTGCTGTGCCCGTGTGGTCATTTAGCCAGATGTAATAGAGAACATGCACATAGTCCTGCGCGGCATCGATATCTGCTATCAAGCTGTCGCGGGTTGCCGTGGCATCTTCCATGAGTGTGGCGTTGTTTCCAGCAACTGGATAAAAGCCGTTTATTGAACCAGCATAATGGAAGCTGTTGCGGTATTCCGGGTTGATTAGCTGATCGACATCAGCTGGCGTGCCCATGAATTGCTTAGCGTTTTCATGGATGTCATCAAAAATCTCTTTGTGGCGTTTGTCTGCGCGATGGCCAAGATCAGTTTCTCCGAAGAGGAAGTAAATGGCGATGCCGACATAGGGCAGCACGTTCAGAACAATGAACCAGGCGAGGCGAACTGGTGGTGACAAATCATCTCGCAGCAGAATTCGGATTGTAAACGTCAAAACTAATAGAACATGGAAAACTAGTATGAAGGTCATTTGAACTCGGCTGCGTTGAAATTTTGCCCTGTGATTGGTCGTTGGTGAACGTGTTGGTTAGGTTCACTTCATATCGGGGTTTAGCCAACCCGTATTATTCTCAGTGCCTTCAGGCAGGTCCTCATATTTTCCAAGGCGGATATATGCAATTTCCCGAAAGAGCTTAATGGTTGGGCGGAGGCCGAATAAAATTGATCCAACCAGAAACAGCCATGTTCCCAAATAGGTGGTTGCCTCTTTAAAAAAGAGAATGCTGCCAACGACGAACAGGGCTGCTGCAGAGAAATCAACAGCAGTGTAAGCGAGTTCGCAATACGCATAAATTTGCTTATGTCGCTCGCTCATTGTGCAATTGTCAGGATGAAATAGTGCCATGGGGAATCTCTTTTGCTGGGGGCATAAATCCAGAGTGCGCGCAATACGGGGCACTGGGAGTTTACTTTGAAGAAAACCGAGGCGTCTCGTTCTCTTACTCTTCCGACTTTGCAGACCTTCTCAGGATCATATCGATCATTGAGGTTGGCAGGATGCGTCGCAGAGTGCCCATGATGTGGGTTGGAACGGTTACGTAATAACGTGCCTTAGCCTTGGGGGCTTCAATAGCGTGGGTGAGTTTTTGGACGACTGCATCGGGTTGGAGCTTGAATTTTGTGGTGCCACCTTTGGCGAGCATGGAGAGACGGCGGTTGTAGCTTTCGCGGAAGTGGGAGGCGTTCTTGGTCTCCTCGCCGATTTCCTCATAGAACATTTGGACAGCTGTTTTGGAGAACTCGGATTGAATCGGACCCGGTTCGATTAAGCTCACCTGTATGCCTGAGCCATGCAATTCCAGCCGCAGGGTGTCGGTGTAGCCTTCTAATGCAAACTTGGTGGCGTTGTAGGCGCCGCGATAATCCATGGCGACGAGGCCAAGGATTGAGGAGCATTGCACGATACGGCCATGACCTTGCTCGCGCATCACCGGAATGACAAGGCGGGTGAGTTCGTGCCAGCCGAAGAAGTTGGTTTCGAACTGACGGCGCAAGGCATCCGTGGGAAGATCTTCTATGGCGCCAGGAAGGCCATAGGCGCCGTTGTTGAAGAGCGCATCAAGACGTCCGCCTGTGATTGCCAGAACTGACTCAACGGCGGACTGAATAGATTCGGTTTCGCAATAATCTAAATGAAAGGCGTGAAAGCCTTCTGAGCGCAGACGTTCTGCATCCTCTGGCTTGCGACAGGTGGGAAAGACCTGCCATCCTCTTTCTCTCAAAATGTGTGCAGCAGAGTAACCAATGCCGGTGGAACATCCGGTGATGAGGATGGAGCGTTTGTCTTTCACGTATGCGGCCTAAATCTGAGTTAAAGCGGATTGCCGAGGAGGAGTTTTGGGGAAGGGCCGGCCAGGCCTGCTGCTTCGCCGATGAAGTGTTTTTTCAGGAATGGCATGCGCTCAACAAGACCGAGGCCGAGATCGCGGACAGCACGGACTGGGTCGATGTTGTTGGAGAACAGGCGGTTCAGCACATCGGTGGTCATGCCCATCTGCCATGTGTCGAAACGGCGCCAGCTCTGGTAGCGCTCCAGAATGTGTGCTGCACCGATATCGAGGCCGAGACGGTGGGCGTCTACAAGCACCTCTGAAAGGGCTGCAACATCCTTGAAGCCGAAGTTGAGGCCCTGGCCAGCAATTGGGTGGATGCCGTGTGCAGCATCGCCTGCCAGTGCAAAGCGGTTGGAGACGAAAGAGCGCGCCAGCACGAGGTTTAGAGGAAACGCAGCGCGGGGTCCGTCCAATTTGAGCTCGCCCAGATGATGACCGAAGCGGCGTTCCAGTTCGATTTCAAAGGTGAACTCATCGCCATTGACCAAGCGGTTGGCTTCTGCCGTCTTTTCAGTCCAGACGATGGAGGAGCGGTTGCCTTTCAGTGGCAGTATCGCGAACGGACCGGAGGGCAGGAAGTGCTCTTCTGCGCGGCCATTGTGTGGGCGTTCATGTGCGATTGTGGTGACAATGCCGCTTTGATTGTAGCTCCAGCGATTGCATTGGATGCCTGCGAGATCGCGGAGTTTGGAGCGCACGCCATCAGCTGCCACGATCAAGCGTGACTGGATGGTTTTGCCGCTGCCGAGTGTGATGTTGACGTGGGCTGGCTCTACTGCAAAGTCTTTGACACTGTCGGGCGCGAAGATGTGAACGCCTGCATCTGTGGCTGCATCATGCAATGCGCCGACCATATGATTGTTCTGAACCATGTGGGCAAATGGTTCGCCGTCATCAACATCGCCTGCAAATGTCAGGAAGATTGGGCGCACGCTGTCGTGCAGCTTGCTGTCTGTGACAATCATTTCGGTGATAGGCTGGGATTCATCTTCAAGCTTGTACCAGATGCCGAGTTGATCGAGCATGCGCACGGCGCCTGCCGCGATGGCCGAGGAACGCGGATCGTTCTCGATGGCTGAGCGTGGGCGCAGGTCTACAAGCGCGATTTTCATGGAAGGTTCTGACTGCTTCAAAGCAAGCGCGAGCGATAGGCCAACATACCCGCCGCCGCCAATGGTGACGTCATAAAGGTCTTCGGTGGCGGTCTGTTTCTTGCTCATAGAACTCTTTCCTGTAATCGTTTGCCCTATAACCATTAGGTTAGCCCAATTGATCGTTGACACTATCGATATAGCGCCACACTACTCACATGCAATCGAAATCACTACAAAAATAGGTTTGTCTGTAATGACGAAGGCTGTTGAAAATCTGCTGGACCTTTTGGATCTGGAGAAATTAGAGGAAAATCTGTTTCGTGGCACAAGCCCACAAAGCGGGTGGCAGCGTGTTTTTGGTGGGCAGGTGATTGGTCAGGCCCTTGTTGCTGCCTCCCGAACGGTTGGCGCAGAACGTCAGGTCAATTCGCTGCATGGGTATTTTCTGCGTCCGGGCGATCCGAAGGTGCCAATCATCTATGAGGTTGACCGTATTCGTGATGGTGGCAGCTTTACAACACGGCGTGTTGTGGCGATCCAGCATGGTCATGCAATCTTCTCTATGTCCGCCTCTTACCAACGTGTTGAAAGTGGTATGGAGCATCAGATTGAGATGCCGGATGTGCCGATGCCGGAAGATTTGATGCCGATCTCTGAAATCTCCGATGAACTGATCTCAAAGGCACCGGAGCCCGTGCAGAAGTACTGGAAGCGGGAGCGTCCGATTGAGTTGCGTCCATTGGATTTGGGGCAATATTTCTCTCGCAAGAAGCAAGAGCCGGTGCAGCATGTGTGGGTGCGGGCGGCTTCAAGGCTGCCAGATGATCCGCGTATTCACCAGTGCGTGCTGGCTTATGCCTCTGACATGACGCTTTTGGATACGGCGCTATTCCCGCATGGCATCAACGTGTTTGTGCCAAATCTGCAGGTGGCAAGTCTGGACCACGCCATGTGGTTCCACAGCGATTTCCGCTTTGATGAGTGGTTGCTTTACACGCAGGACAGCCCGCGTTCAGCGGGTGGCCGTGGTTTCAGTCGTGGCAGCCTTTACACGCGGGATGGTGTGTTGGTGGCTTCCGCTGTTCAGGAAGGCCTGATGCGGATGAGGGAGCGTCCTGTACCGGGTAAGGGGTAAGATCAAAGATATTGCTTGGTGCAAGAGCTATACTTTGTCTGTAGCAATCTGTTTGTTTCTTTGATTTTTAAGATGACGGGGTGTGAGCATGTTTAAGCCCAATAGCGTTATTCTCTATGTCGAAGACGTGGAGAAAAGCACCAAGTTTTATACTGATGTTCTGCAAAGCAGCCCGATTGAGCGTTTTCAGGAATTTTCGCTGTTTTCTTTGGGAGACGACGTCACACTTGGCTTGCAGTCTGCGCAGGGGATCGACCCGAAACCGCAACCATCCTTTGGCGGCTTTGAGCTGTCACTGAGTGATGTGAGCCGGGAAGAGGTTGATCAGGTTTACAGTCTCTGGAAAGAGAAGGGCATTTCGATCGTTCTGGAGCCCACTGATCTGGACTTTGGCTACACGTTTGTTGCGACCGATCCTGACGGGCATCGGTTGCGGGTGTGCGCGACTGATACGACCAATGTGAGTTAGAGCACGCTGTGCCGGTTTCTCTAATATCTGTAGCTGTTTAGGGTTTCTCTGGCTTTGTATTGGCGTGCCAAGTCCGCTGTTTGGGTCGTTACAACACGGCGTCCGACGGGCCAGAAGGAAATTGCTGCGAGTTTGAAGGACTGAAGGCCAAAGGGAATGCCTATGATTGTCAGGCAGGTGAGAATGCCGGATATCACATAGCCTAGGAACAGCGAGAGGCCAAACGGCAGCCATAGGATGTTGAAGATGAAACCCAGGATCCCTGTTAAGACAGTGGTTGGCGTTGCACCTTTGTTATCCAGATCTCTTATGTGCACAATGTCCTTGCCAAAGGGCCATGCCGATAATTTGGCCATTTCCCAGGCTGCTCGTGTGTAAGGGAGGCCAATGATTGTGAGTGCGAACAGGAGGCCGTACACAAGCCACATCAGGGCCAGGTACCAGCCTCCAAGGACAAACCAGATTACATTTCCAGCGTAGCGCATAATAAATATCTCAAATTTATAAATGGATTTTGAGATGTATCTAAGTAGCCGCTACGTGAATTTCAATTCACTGAACCTTTTTCTGTCCAGCCAGCGCGGCGTTGACCAATGCGAAGGCTTCTGGGGCTGCCCAGTCGGCGGGGCCGAACATGGTGCCGATTTCGCAGCCGTCTTCACCGATCATGATTGTGCTTGGCAGGCCGGGGGCTTTGCCTTTGGTGCGCAGGTTGTTGAAGGTGTCCATGGTGTGGTCTGAGAAGTACGCCAGATCCTTCACGCCGATATCGCTCAGGAACTTCAGCGGCTTTGGATTGTTTTCACCACGGTCCATGTTAACGGCGATGACGTTGAATTCTGCGCTGCCGGCTTCACGCTGCAGTTTGTCCAGATGCGGCATTTCTTTGCGGCACGGAGCGCACCATGTGGCCCAAAGGTTGAGCAGTTTGGTGCCTTTCAGGTCTGCCATGGTGATGAAGTTGCCGTCAGCATCGTTGAATTTCAGCTGTGAGAGATTCAAAGGCTTCTCGGCAGGTAGGAAAGCGGCCACTTCGCCTGTGGTCAAACCCTTGAGATTTTTTGCGGTATTCATTGAAGAAGAGCAGGCGAGGGCTTGTGGATCCTCACTTTTTTGCTGATTAAGCGCCCATACAGCTCCGCCTACGACGACAAATCCAGCTAATGCTGCAATAAGCCCTTTTCCGAGGCCGAACTTTCCGGTAACTGTCAGTTTCTTCATATTAAACCCAAATCATAATGAGGCTAGACATGAGCAACCGCATGTGGGGGGGCCGTTTTGCGGAAGGGCCAGATGCAATCATGGAAGAGATCAATGCTTCCATTGATTTTGATCGCAAGCTCTACCGACAAGACATAGCCGGGTCCAAGGCTCATGTTAGCATGTTGGCTGCACAGGGCATCGTTAGCGCAGAAGATGCCGAAAAGATAGCTCAGGGTCTAGACACAATTCTGTCAGAGATCGAAGAGGGCACCTTTACCTTCTCTCGTGCGCTTGAAGACATTCACATGAATATCGAAGCGCGTCTGGCTGAATTGATTGGCCCGACCGCTGGCCGTCTTCACACAGCTCGTTCACGTAACGACCAGGTTGCCACAGATTTCCGTCTTTGGGTACGCGACTCTTTGGACGATCTTGAGGCACAAGTGACCGACCTGATGCAGGCTCTTGCTGAAAAAGCAGAAGAGCATGCAGCAGTTGTGATGCCGGGCTTTACACACTTGCAGTCCGCGCAGCCGGTGACTTTCGGCCACCACCTGATGGCTTATGTCGAGATGTTCTCTCGTGACCGCTCCCGTCTGCAAGATGCGCGTGCGCGTATGAATGAGAGCCCACTTGGCTGTGCTGCGCTTGCTGGTACGTCTTTCCCGATTGACCGTGAGATGACTGCGGCTTCTCTGGGCTTTGATCGTCCGACTGCAAACTCTCTTGATGGTGTTTCTGACCGTGACTTTGCCATTGAAGCGCTAGCGGATGCATCTATCTGTGCGATGCACTTGTCTCGTCTGGCAGAAGAGATTGTGATCTGGTGTTCTGCTCAGTTTGGTTTCATCAAGCTTTCCGACAAGTTTTCGACCGGTTCTTCCATCATGCCGCAGAAGAAGAACCCGGATGCAGCTGAGCTGATCCGTGCGAAGACTGGCCGTATTTATGGCGCGTTGAACTCTCTTCTCGTGATGATGAAGGGTTTGCCGCTGACCTACTCCAAGGACATGCAGGAAGACAAAGAGCAGGCGTTTGACGCTCTGCCGAACCTGTCTCTGGCTCTGGCAGCCATGACTGGCATGATGCGTGACCTTGAGCCGAATGTGAAAACGCTGAAGAAAGCTGCCGGTTCCGGCTATTCTACCGCGACTGATCTGGCTGACTGGTGTGTGCGTGTAGTTGGCATGCCATTCCGTGATGCTCACCATGTGACTGGTGCACTTGTTAAGATGGCTGTCGATAAAGGTGTAGACCTGCATCGCCTGACATTGGAAGAGATGCAGAGCGTTGAACCGAAGATCACGGATGATGTCTACAGCGTTCTTTCCGTTGATAAATCTGTTCGCAGCCGTGTCTCTTATGGTGGCACAAGCCCGGTGAATGTGCGTAAGCAATCTCGCCGTTGGCTTAAGCAGCTTGAGCGTGAGCAGAAGACGGAAAAGTAAGTCTGTTCTTCGGATGATCTTGCAGTCATCGTTGTTACGGTGCAGAAATAAAACTGAGAGTAGGCTCGGGTTCGCCCGAGTCAGTCCTTAGGTCGAATTTCTGGTTTGGTAAGATCATCCAGATTGGAGCAGAGAAAACATGAGCTCGCAAGGCATGAAAGACATTACAAAAAGCCGTAGTTCCAAGCTTTTGATTGGCCTCACAATTGTTGCACTCGGTCTGAGTGTTTCCGCTTGTGGGCGTAAAGGCAGTTTGGAAACGCCAAGCCAAGCTCGGGCGACTGCAGATGGTGCACCGCCACCCCTGAACGATGCTCCTGTACCAGAGATCCCTGGAGATAAGGACGAAAGTCTGTTTCTGGATCCGTTGATTGGTGCGGATGAGGATGATCCCGACTTCAATTTTTAGACTGGTTCGCTAAGCCCACCGCGGTAGAGCCAGCGTAGAGGACCTACATTGCATTACTTTGAGTTTAAGGATGGCGTGCTTCACGCTGAAGATGTTGCGCTGAGCGAAATTGCAGCGGAAGTTGGAACACCATTTTACTGCTATTCCCGCGCGACATTTGAACGTCACTTCAAGGTTTTTGACGGGGCGTTTGATGGAATAGATCATCTGACCTGTTATGCAATGAAGGCGAACTCCAACATCGCTATTTTGACGGTGTTGGCGAAACTTGGCGCTGGTGCGGATGTTGTTTCTGAAGGGGAGCTGCGCCGTGCACTGAAAGCGGGCATTCCTGCAAACAAGATTGTGTTTTCTGGTGTTGGCAAGACCCGTCAGGAAATGCGTTTTGCGCTGGATGCTGGCATCCTGTGCTTCAATGTGGAATCCGAGCCTGAGCTGAAGCGGCTTTCTGCCGTTGCTTCCGAGATGGGTAAGACTGCGCCGATTTCTCTGCGCATCAACCCGGATGTGGATGCAAAGACCCACGCTAAAATCTCTACAGGTCTGGCCGCGAACAAGTTTGGCATTGCCTGGGATCAGGCTCGTGCGGTTTACAACGAAGCTGCGCAGCTGCCGGGCCTGAAAGTGACCGGTATGGACATGCATATCGGTTCTCAGATCACTGAGCTGGGTCCGTTTGATGATGCTTTGGAACGCCTTGGTGTGCTGATTGGTATGCTGAAGGAAGACGGCATTGAGATTGACCACCTTGATGTGGGTGGCGGTCTTGGCATTCCTTACGGAAGCGGAATTGAAGCGCCGCTGCCGACTGAGTATGCGAAGGTTGTTCGTAAACACATTGAGCGCCTTGGCGTTACGCTGATTACCGAACCTGGCCGTTTGATTGCAGGAAACGCCGGTATTCTCGTTACCGAAACGATCTACCGTAAAGAAGGTGAAGCGAAGAACTTCGTCATCGTGGATGCTGCGATGAACGATCTGATCCGCCCAACTCTTTATGAAGCCCACCATGACATTGGTGCGGTGAGCGAAGAGCGTCAGAACGGTGAGCAGATGCTGGCGGATGTTGTTGGGCCAGTTTGTGAAACCGGTGACTACATTGCTCGTAACCGGGAGTTGCCGAAGTTTGAGGAAGGCGACCTGCTGGCTGTCTACTCTGCAGGTGCTTATGGTGCGACCCAATCCGGCACCTACAACACGCGTCTTCTGGTGCCTGAAGTTCTGGTTGATGGCGACAAGTTTGCGATCATTCGTCAGCGTCCAAGTTACGATGAGTTACTAAATCAAGACGTTGTGCCGAACTGGGTTGAAAAGGCTTAACTCTGTTTGAAAGCCCCTTAGGTTTGCCAGATTGCTGATCTACGTTAATCGCCGTATGCTCAAAAGAAAAAGCAGGCGGCGATTAGCGAGGCCTTTGTGACCCATCAGAATGAGAATGGCGGCAATAAAAACCTAAAGAATGCCATAGCTTCTGCAAGTGAATTGCGAGAGCATAAGACGCGTTATGGCGAAGGGGCCGGGCTATTTGACCTGTGGCAGTCCCTGTTTTCTCAAAGATTATCCTATCGATTGAAAAGGCTGGCTTTTAAAGCGCAGCTTTATTTGTTTTGGGAGCGGTTTTGGCCTGCCATTCAGGTACCGCTTATCGTGGCTTGCCTGTATGTTGCCGTTAGCTTTTTAGGGCTGTGGCAGCTGCTTGGGTTTTATGGCTCTGCGGTGGGATCAATCCTGTTTCTCGCTGTTTTCATTTGGAGTTGCTACCCGCTTTTACGTCTGAAGCTTCCCGATGAAGCGGAGGGGCTGCGCAAGGTTGAGCTTGCCAGTGATCTGCCGCACCGACCTTTGCTCTCTTACAAAGATGAGCAGGCGACCGGGATGGATGACGAAGAGGCGCTTGCGCTTTGGTCTGCTCACCAAAAGCGGTTGCGAGAGCGGCTTAAAAACCTACGTGTTGGGGGTGTTAATCCGCGTGGGTTTGCCAAAGATCCTTATGCCCTGCGTGTTTTCGCCGTTATGTTGCTTGTGGTGGGGTATTCCGTTTCGGATACGAACCGGTGGTCTAGCCTTTTGGCACCGTTCCAGTCTCAGGGTGTGGGAAGCGTTTTACCTGCTCGCATTGATGCGTGGGTTACTCCGCCAGCTTACACGGGTGAGGCTCCTGTTTTCCTCAGCGGAGATGCCAATCAACTGCGGGATTCTCGAGATGCGCTCTCGATTGCCAGTGGCAGTGAGGTGCTGGTGCGGGCGCAGGGCACAGGTGAATTCTCCGTTGTCTATTTCTCGCGCCGTGGACAAGAGGTTTTGGAACCGGAACGTGTTCAGCCGGGAGCTGGTGAAAGCTCTGCAGAGCTGAAAACCACCGAATGGCGCTTTCCGTTGAACTCAAGCGGACGCTTGCAGATTCTTCAAAATGACTCTCCGAAATATTCCTGGAAGATTGCTATTCGCCCTGACTTGCCGCCGCGCATTCGTTTGTTTGATGATCCGGAAGAGCAGCTTTCCGGCAGTCTCAAGCTGACTTATCTGGTGCAGGATGATTACCGTGTGGTTTCTGCTGAAGCTATAATGGAGCAGGTTCAACGCGGAGATGAGGAGAAGCAAGGCCGATCTCTGGTAGAGGCGCCACGGTTTAACCTGAGCTTACCGCCCAAGGATGCCAAAATGGCTGTCGGGCAGACCTTTCAGGATTTGACGGCTCATCCATGGGCAGGTTCTGAGGTGGCTCTTGTGCTTGTGGCTCGTGATGAGGCTGAGCAAGAGGGGCGCTCGCAACCCGTCTATATCAAGCTTCCGGAGCGCCGGTTCAATAAACCTTTGGCGCGGGCTGTTGTTGAGCAGCGCCGTAATCTCGCAATGAACGTTGAGAGCTATCCGCAGGTGGTGGATGCGCTGGATATGCTGATGATTGCGCCGGAGCGGTTCATCGATGATGCCGGGTCTTATCTGCCGTTGCGCTTTGCTTATGCCGAGTTGGTTGCAGCCAATACGGATGAGCAGCTGACAGACATGCTGGACGTATTGTGGAACGTGGCGCTGACGATTGAGGATGGTGGTTTATCTGCTGCCGAGCGGGCTTTGCGTGAGGCGCAGGAGGCTTTGCGGAGGGCATTGGAGCAGGGGGCTTCGGAGCAGGAGATTGCTGAGTTGATGAGCGATCTGCGCAAGGCACTGGATGATTATCTGAAATCCATGGCCCAGCAGATGCGCGAGAACCCTCAGCAACTTGGCCAGATGCCGATGGATGAGAATTCTCAGCAGATCACGCCACGGGATCTGGATGACATGCTGCGCCGCATGGAAGAGCTGGCGAAAACCGGTTCTTTGGAAGCGGCGCGTGAGCTTTTAGCGCAGATGCAGCAAATGCTGGAGAACATGCAGAACGCGCAGCAGCAACAGCAAGCGCCAAGCCAGCAGCAACAAGAGATGTTGCAGGCCCTGGAAGATCTTGGTGAGATGATCCAGAAGCAGCGCAACCTGATGGATGAAACGCACCAGTTTGATCCGGACAGCCAGCAGCGCCGTCCCGGCCAGCGCAATGACCAGCAGGATAAGCGTGGTCAGGGTGGTGAGATGAGCAATGAGGAGGCTCAGCAGGCCTTCCGCGAGTTGCAGAAGCAGCAGCGCAATCTTTCTGACGACCTGCAGAAGCTGCTCGACAGCATGGCAAACAACGGAGCCAAGCCGAGCAAGGATTTGGATAGTGCGGGGAACTCCATGGAGGATGCTGGTGATGCTTTAGGCGCGCAGCAGGCGGATGAGGCTGTGTCTGAGCAGAGTCAGGCTCTGGAATCCTTGCGCAAAGGCGCTCAGCAGCTTGCAGAGCAACTGGCCGGACAGGCTGGTGGGCAAGGGCAAGCAACCAACTCTCCGCTGAACGAGGACCCGCTTGGCCGTATGCGCCGCGTTGAGGGGCCGGAATTTGGCAGTCAGGTGAAAGTGCCTGATGAGATTGAGGTTCAGCGGGCGCGGCGTATTCTAGAAGAGCTGCGTCGCCGGCTTTCTGATCCTGACCGTCCGCAGCTTGAGCTGGAGTATCTGGAACGGTTGATGAAGCGCTACTGATCAGCAGATTCAGGATGCTTTAATGAAGAGTTAGAAAACTAGATTGATCGCGATGTCGGTCCTTCCAGTTTTCTTTGCCATTTGGCGGCTCCTTCATTGTCGTGCCCGCTTTAGCTCCTATACTTTCGCCATGAGCCAGACAGATCCAAACAAACCTGAAGTTCTGTCACACATCATCGAAGAGGTGATGGATGACTGCATCAGGGTGTTTGTGCTTAAAGGGCTGCAAGCCTGTTCCATGGAAGACTTCTATGAGGCCTGTGGGCCGCATCGGGCGTATGTGGAAGAACACTTCACGACCAAGCAGGACTTCTGCGCTGCGGTTTTGCTGTGGTGGCTCAACAGCATTTTTGCTGAACTGAAAAGCACCATTTCGCTGCACTCCAATCTGCATTCGGCTATCGAAGCGGTGCTATATGAGTTCATCGATATCTGTGTCGGTCATCGTGAAAGCAAGCACGGTGATAAGTTTTGTGTGCTCGACAATATGGCGTTGTTTGATGAGGAGCTGCTGGCGAAGTTTGCGATGTATTATCAGGAGGGTGTGAAGCATTTTCGCTTGAAGTTCATGGATCTGAAGAGTGAACTTAAGGACCCTGATGATATTGAGAAGCTTCTGATCTTCTATGTGATGATCCTTGAGGGGCTTTATGTCCTGATCCGGCGTGGGTTCTCCCGCAACATGCTTTTTGAATATGCTGATATGAGCCTGCACACGCTGGAATTTTATGAGAAGCGCCCGTCTGATAAGGCGACTGATTAAAGGTCCGCAAGCATCGGCTGGTAAGCTGGAGCTGGACGAGGACGTTAGAGATTGGCTTAGCTGGTCACGGCTTGTCTGAGTAGTTGCTGTGCAAGTGTGAGGGCAGGGTCGTTGCCTTGGCGGATGTCTTCTGGTGTTGGCATAACTGGATAATCCGGATGTATCCCAACTCCTTCGAACCTTATCCCATCTGGAAAATCAGTACGCTTTGCCGAGATTGTAAGCTGTGTTTCGGGCAGAGGTGCCTCAAAATAGGGTTGTCCGGTTGAGCCCGCGGACGCTTCTCCAACGATTGTTGCGCGTCCGGAATGTTTTAGAGGTATCAAGAGATCTTCGGTTGCTGAGCCGCTGCCAACATCAATCAGAACAATCAGCTTTCCTCGAAACGGTGTGGCACTGGCTGGGAAGGTCTCGCCGTCTGTGAGGAGATGCATGGGCGTTGTTTCAGCGTTGGGCTGGGTGTGATGTGCGGAGAGTTCTCCGTTTTGCCATGCAGCCACGCCTTGTTCAGCCTTCTCCAGTCCGGTGATCTGAGGTGTTCGTTCCATCCAGATTGCGATCGGCTCCAGGCAGAGTTTTTTCATGAGCTTCATGGGTGTGTTGCCGCCGCCATTGCCACGTAAGTCAAGGATGAGTGGGGACTGGTTGTCGATCTGGCTTAGGAAGGCGAGAGCTTGTTCCTCGTACTCTGGTTTTGAGAAGCTGCGGATGATCAGGCGTGGATGCTTTCCCGAAGTGTCGAGTTCAAATGCTTTGAGACATGAAAGTGGATGCTTGTGTCCTGCGCGGGTGATCTGCAGGCTTTGCCCGTCGTGAAGAGTGATGTTGAGTTGGTTTGGCAAAAGAAAGCTATTGAATAGCAGCAGGTTGCGTTCTGCAGCTTCTGGCTTTGAGGCGCTGACAAGCTTTATGTACCTCGCAAAGAACTCATTAGCAGGAAGGTTGTTGACCTGCTCAATGACGTCTCCGGCTTTGATGTCTGTGCGGGTTGAGCCACAAACAGTCCATGCGCGCTTTGAGGCTGATACGGGTAGCGGGCGTGCCCAGAACCCAAAGCCTGAGTTTTGTAAGAGTGTGAAATCAATGAAGTGAGTATGCGCGTTCTTAAGGCGAGCCAGATAGCTTTGCGTTGCAAGCAGGAAGCCACGGCGATCTTCGACGTCTTCCAATGCACCTAGATAGCGAAAGTAGAGATCTGCGTTGCTGGTTTCCGGGATGTTTTCCCAATGCGCGAAACAGCTTTCTACCGCTGAATATATTCGGCTGGCTGCATAGTATTTTGCTACAGGAGAAAGGGGCGCTGTCGGGTCTTCCAAATGCATCATTGCTTGTTGAAGGACAGAAGTCTCTTGTTCCATGGGAAAGCTCACTCAAAACCAACAATGAAATATGCGCATAGAAGATCAGGAAATCCCGATTTTGTACAGCGTGTTGGATTTAGGTTTGGCGCTTGAGACTGAAAAAACAAAACGCGACCGCTCGGAGGAGGGATCGCGTTTCTTGAAACTTTATTGGGGAAGGGCTTTAAGCAAACGCGGTTTGCTGAGAGCCTTCTTCTTCTGCCAAGGCAGTGGTGACGGCTTTTCTGACTTCCACCAGTGAAAATGGTTTTGTCAGAACGTCCTTCACGCATTTACCGACTTCTTCAGAGCGTTCACGCTGGTCTGCGTAACCGGTCATCAAAAGGATTGGCAGGCCCGGATAGCGAGCGCTACTTTGCATCGCAAGTTCGATACCATCCATCTCCGGCATTCTGATGTCGGAGAGCAGAAGGTCAAACCTGCCCTGCTGTTGCAGCAGTACAAGAGCGGCTTCGGCGCCATCTTCTACGGCGGTCACTTTGTGCCCGTCCAGCTCCAATGCACGTTTTACAAAGGCGCGGACCGCATCATCGTCTTCCGTCAGAAGTATGTGAGCCATTATAGCCCCCCTAGTTAGTCGTCACCTTCCTGCGGCACGTAGCCGATGAATGGCAACTGTCTCCATGCATGCCCCATGTCCATGCCGTAGCCGACGACGAATTTATCCGGACAATCAAAGCCCGTATAATCCGATTTAACATCGGCTTTTCTGTGGTTCGGTTTGTCCAGGAGTGCAGCAATCCGGACAGACTTGGCTCCACGTTCGGCGATCATGTCGCGTGCAAACTTCAGAGTGCGGCCGGATTCAAGAATATCATCGACCAAGATGACGTCTCTTCCGGTCACGTCGCTTTCGATATCGCGGAGGACTTTTACCTCTCCTGACGACACCGTTCCACTTCCATAACTTGAAAGGTGTAAAAATTCCATTTCCGGAACGGAACCTGCTCTGTGCAAAGCACGGGCAAGGTCAGCTGCAAAAATGAAGCTTCCTTTCAAGACCGCTACTACGAGGAGATTGTGAGGCTTGTCCTGTGAGATAGCTTCTGCGACGGCTTTTACGCGTGCCGCGATTGCTTCTTCATCAAACAGCACGCGGATTTCCGGGTTACCGGTCATCTAATGCTCGCTCTTTTCTTTTGGCGCTCAACAAAGCGCAATTGAATGTCGGCGGCTCGCTCTGGCGGATTGTTTAGCCGAGCTCTGAACCGGGTTTTATCACCTGGTGCAAGCCAGTCTTCTCTTGGCTCAACAATCCAGGAGTGTATCTCTTGCGTGTCCAGTGAGCGCAACGCCAGCTTAATCGCCGGAATATACGTCTCGCTTCTTGTAATATTTTCTACAGAACCTTCCACAACAAGCACGACGGAACCGTCGTCCACCTCACGGAATGTTCTCAGATCCTTAAATACAAGACCACGCAGATTTACGGTCATACCAGCCAACTGGTAAAGACCAGCCAAATCGGGGAAGGTTCTTACGATTGATTCACGGTAGTGCACAGCTGAAAAACAGAGTGCGAGTGAAGCAGCAAGAAGACTTGCGCCCAGCAGGCCTTTCGCGCTTATAACACCTGATTTGCGGGATGACTTGGTTTTTTTTCTAGATCTTCGGTTGGACTTTTGAGAGGCGCCTTCAGATTTCTTTTTATCGTCGGGTTTATCCTCTTCAGAACCCGTTGGTTCTTCTGATGCCTCATAGGAGTTGCCGGCCTTGTCACTGGACTGAGTGTCGGTGTCCTTGCCCATAGAACCGCTTGAATCTGAAGGTTCTTCCTTGGGTTTTCCTACAAGGTCTTCTTCTGAAAATGCTTCGTGACGATCTGCTTTATCGCCGAGACCAGCCCAATCGCTTTCATCCAAACTTTCGGAGAACGAGGGCTCTTTGCGGTCATCATCGGGTGTTGAATTGTTGTGTACTTCGGGCTCAGCATCGAGTGCAGCAGCCCAATCGTCCTCTACCTCTGGTGTAACCTGCCAGATATGATTGCAGCTGGCGCATTTTACTTTGCGGCCAGTCTCTCCAATTTTGTCCGTTGGGATCTCGTAGGCAGTATTACATTGAGGGCAGATAATTTTCATCGAGCGTGGTCCAAAAGCGGTTGGCCTTTAAAAGGAATGGACAAGCCGCTTAAATCCTTCATTTTCTAGCGTATTCGTCTTCGAGAGCCGAAGGAGGCTGTCGGGAACACGTCTCAGAGCCACCAAATATGCAATATACTCACAAGTACTCAACTGCGTAGGCTTTGACTAGCCTAAATACTGGTGCTTCACGTCAGGTTGAGTGACTAGAATTTATACTATCTGAAGTATGAGGACCTCTATATCCTTAATGAAGTGTTAATTTATTCGAGGGATATCCAAAGGAACAGGCTCGCATAAATTTGCAGGGGTAAGTTCAGTCAAAAATTGAACGCGAGAAAATTATTTTTTAGAGTGATTTGCACGAGTTTGGCCTCATTTTTCTGATAAGGCGAAACCTTACGTCTGCTAGGGGAATTTTCGGTGATACGCTTTGAGAATGTGGGACTTCGGTATGGCATGGGCACTGAAGTACTTCGGGATTTGACCTTTTCCATTGAGCCGCAATCTTTTCAGTTTCTCACTGGTCCTTCAGGTGCGGGCAAAACCAGTTTGCTGCGCCTGTTATTCCTTTCTATGCGCCCCACTCGCGGGTTGATTTCTGTTTTTGGCAAAGACACCACCAAGATCGCAAAGGCTGAGCTGCCATCTATGCGCCGCCGGATTGGTGTGGTGTTTCAGGATTTCCGGTTGCTGGATCACCTGACCACCTACGAGAATGTGGCTCTGCCGCACCGTGTTGCAGGGAAATCCGAGGCAGAGTACCGTCCTGATGTGATTGATTTGCTGAAGTGGGTTGGGCTTGGCGACCGTATGCATGTGCTGCCACCTGTTCTTTCCGGTGGGGAAAAACAGCGTGCTGCTATTGCGCGGGCGTTGATCACGCGGCCTGAAGTTTTGCTCGCGGATGAGCCGACAG
>NZ_LMCJ01000058.1:70666-70899 GCF_001623085.1 Pseudovibrio sp. W74 | reverse complement strand
CCCGCCGCTTGCCCGCCGTTTACTGCGTTTGTTCATTGAGTTGAACCGGCTTGGCACTTCCGTGGTGATCGCAACCCACGATTTCCATTTGCTGGAGCAGGTGGAAGCTCGGCATCTTATCCTCAACGACGGGCGGTTGGCTGTTCATGACTGATACTCAGCAAAGAAGAGAACCGCCAATGTCTGGCCCAAAGTCCGGGCCAAAACGTGCGCCAGCTGGACAAAAAAGGCCT
>NZ_LMCJ01000058.1:65799-70587 GCF_001623085.1 Pseudovibrio sp. W74 | reverse complement strand
AGCCGCGGAAAGGACCGCCAAAAGGCAAGGGTAGTCGCCCGGTTAAAAAAGCGGCGGGTGCGAGACCTTCCGGTTTACGGTTTAAGCTCAAAGAAAGACCTGCCCCGATTGTTCCGCCGCAGGCGATCTCCGGTCAGGCTTTGATGCTTGTTGTGGCGATCATGAGTTTTCTGGCCTGCCTGACCGTTGGATTTGTGGCCATCGTCAATGATGCGGCGAATGACTGGACCAATGATCTGGTGCGCGAGGTCACTGTGCAGATCCGTCCTGCGGATGGCGTGAACATGTTGCAGGAGATTGATCGCACGCTGGCTCTTGTTCGCGAGTTTCCCGGTGTTGGAGATGCGCGCGCTCTTTCTGATGAAGAAACCAAGGGATTGCTTCAGCCCTGGCTTGGGGAGGGGCTTGAACTGGAAGAGCTTCCGGTTCCGCGTCTTGTTCTGGTGGAGATAGATGATCCTGAGCTGCTTAATCTGGCAGATATGAAGGCTCAGATTGAGCAGGATATTCGTGCTGCGTCGGTGGATGATCACCGTGTCTGGAATCGTCAACTTTCAGCTATGGCGAACACAGCTGTGCTTGTGGGTTTTGGTATTCTGGTGCTTGTTCTGTTTTCCATGGTGCTCTCCGTCATTTTTGCGACGCAGGCTGCTATGTCCGGTAACAAGGATGTGGTTGAAGTGCTGCACTTTGTTGGTGCGGAGGTCAGCTTTATTGCCTCCGAGTTTCAGCGTCACTTCCTGGTGTTAGGGCTTAAAGGCGGGGTCATTGGCGGTACGATTGCCGCACTGAGCTTTCTGGTTATGGGCTTCTTTGGCAGCTCGGACATCACTTCCGTTAGCGGTAATCAAGTGCAGGCCCTGTTTGGGGCAGTGCAGGTGAGTGCTATTGGGTACGTTGGAATTGTTGCTGTTGTGGTGCTTGTTGCGGTCTTGACCGCCCTGACGTCTCGTCTGGCTGTCCACAGACATTTGGCAAATATGGATTAAGTGTCGTTTTCTTTCCATTTTCGCCAGTTCTGATATGTAGTCAGGAAAATATTCGTTCAGGTTTGTGGCTATAAGCATTGTAGCGACATCATGGAGCATTCTTTGAATACGCGCGACACAGCGGCTAAATTTAAAGCAACCGGTGAGCAAGAGCCGGTACCAGCCAGCGTTGATAAACGCCCTGGCCGGAAGTCGTTTGTCCGGCGCAGTGTCCGTTTTTTCTTTTTGTTGTTTCTGATTTGCTCTGTCGTTTTTGCTGCTGGCTTCTTGTGGTTTGTGGAAGTTTTGCAGCCCTCTGTGCAGGCCGTTGTACCCAAACATGCTGATGGCATTGTTGTTTTGACGGGTGGTCGAGACCGGATTTCGCAAAGTCTGGATCTTCTGGAAGTTGGAAGTGCGAAGCGTCTTTTGATCTCTGGCGTTCACCCATCAACCAGTGCAAAGCAGATTGCGCGGCTTAATTCCAAACGCATGTGGTTGTTTGATTGCTGCGTTGATCTGGACCGAAAAGCGCTCAATACCATCGGGAATGCTGAGGAAACTGCCAACTGGGTGCGAAAAAATCAGTTCAGCTCACTGTTGGTCGTTACCAGTGCCTATCACATGCCTAGGGCATTGGCCGAATTGCAAGTTCGCCTGCCGGATGCTGAGCTTTACCCAAGTCCTGTCTACCATAAAGAGCTGGATTTAGAGCATTGGTATGAAAGTTCTTCGATAACAAAGCTTCTCCTACGCGAATATGTGAAGTATATCCTCGTTCGGCTGCGAGTTGAGCTGGACGCTGTATTCCCTGTAAAACACTCCTCTTAATTTCGTAAGATGAAATCTGAATTCACCTTGGCATAGTGTCGGGTGGAAATGGTTGTGAAGGTCCTATGCTCGTCCTGCGTTCCGTTCTTTTTAACGTGCTTTTTTACATCAGCACCCTGATCATTATGATCGCGTGCATGTTTTTGTTTATTCTTCCTGTCCGGTATTGCTGGTGGTTGCTGCCATTCTGGTGTCGTGTAGAGAAGTTTTTGTTGCGTTGGGTTGGTGGTGTAAAATCCGAGATCACAGGCATCGAAAACCTGCCAGATACGGGCTGTGTCATCGTTTCCAAGCACCAGTCTGCATGGGAAACGTTTGCGCTTGCTGAGTATTATCGTCAGCCAACGTTTATCCTGAAGCGGGAGCTGCGCTGGGTGCCATTCTTCGGATGGTATCTGATGAAGTTCCGCCAGATCCCTGTTGATCGCGGTAAAAAGGGCAAGGCCCTTGCAGCCATGGGTAAGAGAGCTGCTGAGGCGATTGCGGAAAACCGCAATATCATCATCTACCCAGAAGGAACACGCCGTCCAGCTGGTGCTGAGCCACAATACAAATATGGTATCGTGCACCTTTATAAAACGCTGAACTGCCCGATTGTTCCGATTGCTCTTAACTCAGGTGTTTATTGGCCGCGTCGCCGCTTCTTCCGTTTCCCTGGCACGATCAAAGCAGAGATCCTTGAGCCTATTCAGCCGGGCTTGCCACCGGAGGAATTCTTCAAGCTTTTGCAGGAACGGATCGAGACTGCCTCTGACCGTTTGCTGGATGAAGCGGAAAAAGATACGCCGGATAACATTATCATCAAAGAAGCTCGTGTACTGCAGGCAGAATATAAGAAAAAATAAAGATTTTGCGTGGAAATCAGATGTTTCAAAGGAAGAAGGCCGCCTTTGCCTTAAAGGCGGCTTCTTTTTTTGACAATGCTCTGGCTTAACTTGTAACATGTTCGCAGTTTGTTCTATAAAGTACTATGGGAAATAGCAGGAGAAATCAGGAGAGTGCGTTGCAGTACTCATTGTTTGATGATCGCTTGCCAAGTGGCAGGTCTCCACGCGTGTCAGAGGAGCTAGGTGCTGGCAGCCAGTTTAAATACTGGTCTGGGGCATCCGGGCATCGTTACCTCTTTACCCGGATCTCTCCGGAAGAGGTTTCTGACTATGCGGAGAACCTTGTTCTGATCACAGACAAGAAGAGCGAAGCCGTTGTCTGGCTCGGGTTTTTGGGTATGTCGAATGAAAAGACCCCAATGCCTGCGCTGAAACCTTCGCAGGGTGCATACGTACATCTTCTGGCAGAAGACAGCGCGGAGAGGGATCGCGCTCACAATGATCTGCGTACGGGGATCTTTTCTTATATCAAGCAGGAAGACGAGTAGTCGAAACCTGAAGCTATATCGAGAGTTGTCGTGCCAGCCATTCTACGTTCTGGTCTTTAATACCCATTTCCTTCATATGCGCGTGAGTGTTGAGTACATACTCCGGATTTGCGCCAGACTGACCCACAGCCCCCTTTACAATCTGCAATTGGTCTTTTAGCGGTAACGCACCTGCATATTGCTCGTGTTTCTGGTCTGCAACGAATGTGACTGCACGAACTTTGGTGCCTTCCTCGTCCAGCAAACGGACACGGCGGTGTGTTTCCAGATACACCATGGTTTGCTGTTCACGCTCGCGGAGATACCCAAGTGTGTGCTGCCAGTTTTCTGGTGAGACCCTGAATGCCATGCCGATGCAAGCACCGCCTTTATCCAGCCCAAATACCAGTCCAGGGTTGTCTTGAGTCCCGCGATGAACCCATGAATACACACAGAGAGATCTATGAACGCCATGCAAGATTGCAGGGACTGCTTGCTCGAAAGTAAAGCCAGGGCGCCAAATTAGTGAGCCGTAGCCAAATATCCATAAATCTCGCATAACTATTTTCTCGTAGAATTCTTTGAGTGACACGCCTATCAGGCTCGTAATCAGCATGCAACTCACAGCACTGTGTGAGGGTAACGGAGAGTAGATGACTGAACCAAAAGTATCCCGGCCTCCAAGAAAGTCGGCGTATTTCGTTTTGGCGATCCTTGTCGCCTTGATTATTGGCGGGTGGTCCGCCTATTGGGCAGTTGGGCGCGGTATTGTTTCTGACGTTATTCGCAACGGTGTGAAGGTTGCTGAAGCAGACGGCGGAAGTCTTGAATGTGGTGACCAGCAACTTGGCGGTTACCCGTTCCGATTTGAACTGACCTGTACCCCGTTCCGCATGGACAAGAACGGAGAGTGGTATTTTATCAATGAGTTACGTGGTGTAGCGCTGGCTTATAACCCGACCCATGTGATCTTTGAGGCGACTGGTCCTGCTGAGGCAAACTTTGGCCAGCAGGGGCCTGCATACTCTGCGCATTGGAAAACGGCTCAGGCGAGCGTGGTGGCTGAAAACAGTAAGCCTGCTAAAATTGACGCCGTCTTTAAAGAGCCGAAGCTGACTTACACCATTAGCGAGCAGTCTGTTGAGCTGAATGCTGAGCGGACAGAAGCGCATATGCGCCGCGTTGAAGGCAATGAGGACGCGCTTGATCTGGCTGTGCAGGTCAATGGCCTGACAGCGGGCAAAGTGTCTGATGATGTGCTGCTGGATATCAGCCTTGTTATTCAGTTGCCGGAGGGCTCGAAGCTTCTGGACGGCAAAGTTCGCAATATTGCTGATTTGATGGTTGATGAAGAATTAAAGGTCAACCTCTCCAGCTTGCAGCTGAAAAGCGGCGAGTTTTCCGTCAACACGGGTGGTGATCTGGTGATTGACCGTCAGGGGCGTTTGAATGGAACGCTGCCACTGGTGATCACTGGTATTCATCAGCTGGAGGATGTGTTGCGACCATTGTTCCCACAAGGCTCCAAGATGCTTGAATCGCTGCAAAAGACCGCGATGAGTATTGGGCAGGGAAGTGCAGTTAATGGCGTGCCGACACTCAAGATCCCAGTGACCATAGAGAATGGGCGTGCTC
>NZ_LMCJ01000058.1:44744-65751 GCF_001623085.1 Pseudovibrio sp. W74 | reverse complement strand
GGGGCCTGTGCCTCAGCTGATCATAAAAGAAAGCGGCTCGTAAGAGCCGCTTTTGGTTTATGCGAGAGCCAGACGGTCAATCGGGACGATGAAGCTGTCTTTGTCGTCTGGTTCTGCCAGATTTTCAAAGAGGCTGTTGTCGACCTTGTTTTTGTTTGGTACCAGCCAGCGGACGTGAAGCCAGTCACGTTCTTTACCGATCCTGGAGATTTCTTCCACGAGAGTGCGACCGATGCCGGTATGGCGGTGGTTCTGCACGACGTAGATATCATCCAACTGGCCAATGCGCAGGCCAGAGATCAGGTCTGGAATGTCAAAGAAAGCGGCAAAGCCAACCAGTGTCTCGCCTTCGAATGCACCAATGATTTCGATGGACTTGTCTTCGAGCAGGCGCTCGGAAAAGACTTCGTCTGGGCGACGTGGAGCACCGCGCTTGAGAGCTTGCGCATTCTCTGCAATGAGAGGGGCCAAGTCTGGCGCGTCACCGGGTTTTAAGGCTCTAAAAGAAAGATCAGCCATTATACCTCTTCCCGTTCCTTCGTTTGATTTTGCGTTATAGAGTGACCTCAAAAATCCCTTAAAATCAAGGTGTGAAAGTCTCATAGGGCTTGGAATTTTGTGGGATGCCTAATTCCTGAGGCTCGCTTGATTTTCATCGATGCTATTATTGCGGCCAAAGACCTAGTGTTTGACGGTTCAAAACTCGCAAATAGCACGAATGGTGAGTAGTGAAGGCGGATTGACGCCTCTAAACTCAGCCTGATTTTGCAACGCAACAGGAAGTGTCATGTCTAGCTCAGAGCAAGTTCACAGTATCAGACCGCGTCGTAGTGCGCTTTACATGCCAGGTTCAAACGCACGGGCACTGGAAAAGGCCAAAGGGTTGGATGTGGATGTGTTGCTGCTGGACCTTGAAGACGCTGTTGCACCTGATGCCAAGGAGATGGCACGCACTCAGGTGTGTGAGGCTGTCGCTGGTGGCGGTTACGGGCATCGTGAGCTTGTTATTCGCATCAATGGGATGAAGACACCCTGGGGCCAGGAAGACCTGAGAGCAGCTGTTGCTGCCAAACCGGATGCTGTGCTTCTGCCGAAGGTGGAAAGCCTCGCCGATATCAAGCCTGTTGCTGATTATCTGACAGAGCAGGGTACTGACAGTGTTCGCATCTGGGCGATGCTTGAGACTCCGGGTGCGATCCTTAATGCCTCTGAAATTGCTGAGGCTGCCAAGGACCCGCATAATCGCCTGGACGTATTCATCATCGGCACCAATGATCTGAGCAAGGAGAGCGGTGCGCAAATCCTACCGGGCCGTGCTGTTTTGATGCCTTGGCTGATGACCTTCCTGGCGATCGCGCGTGTTGGTGGTGCGGATATTCTGGATGGCGTTTACAACAACTTCTCTGACCTTGAGGGCTTTGCAGAAGAATGTAAGCAGGGGGCAGAGATGGGGCTAGATGGCAAGACGTTGATCCATCCTAAGCAGCTTGGGCCTTGCAACACTGCCTTTGCGCCGAGTAAGGCGGATGTTGAGTGGGCGAAGAAGATGATTGCCGAGTTTGAACTGCCAGAAAACCAGAGCAAAGGCGCCGTGCAGGTTGACGGCAAGATGGTTGAGCGTCTGCATGCAGATATTGGCCGCAAAACGGTTGCGATTGCTGAGGCTATCAAGCGGCACGTGAACGCGCAAATTTGAACTCTGCGCACGTTTTAACCTCTGGTATCTGATAGGTGTGGCTGGTAGGTTCCCGCCCACACCAGAAGAATTTAAAGGAATAAACATGCGCCTTTACCGCCTCATCACCGAACCGGATTCTGCAAAGTTTTGTCACCGCGTCACTGAAGCGCTCAACAAAGGTTGGGAACTGCAGGGCTCTCCAACCATGACTTATGACGCAACTCAGGGCCTTACCATTTGTGGTCAGGCTGTGGTCAAGCATGTTGATGGTGAGAAGTACACGCCAGAGACCAAGCTTGGTGCTTGGTAAGTTAATCTGTTCAAGGCCTGCAGCAATGCAGGCCTTTTTCGTTATGGGCTTCGGTTGCTTAACCGAAGTTGCTTGAAGGAGCGTGGAGCAGTGAGGTAAATTCCTGCCTCAACGTGGTGTCGGTTTTAAAGTCCCCTTCGAAATATCGTGTAACCATTGAAACGCCCGGCTTACGAATGCCTCTTGTGGTCATGCACATGTGGGCTGCTTCAATGATGACTGCGACCCCGCGCGGCTCAAGCGCTTGCCAAATTGCATCACCAATCTGAGCGGTGAGGGTTTCCTGTATCTGCAACCGTTTAGAATACGCCTCCACAACGCGAGCAAGCTTGCTGATGCCGACAACGCGGCCAGCAGGCAAATAAGCAACATGGGCTTTGCCGATGATAGGGACTATGTGGTGTTCGCAATGAGATTCCAGACGCATGTTGCGCAGGATGATCAAGTCATTGTAGCCGTCAGTTTCTTCAAAGGTTTGGGTGAGCAGTTGCTTGGGATCTGTCTCATAACCTGCAAAGAAATCCTCGTAGGCGCGGGCAACACGGGCTGGCGTGTCAATCAACCCTTCGCGCTCTGGATCATCTCCTGACCATTCGATCAGGGTTTTTACAGCGACTTCAGCATCTTCCCTTGAGGGGCGTTTGCGTGCCTGATCTTTGGTCGGCGTTTCGCTCAACAGCATACTTCTGGTTCCTGATGGGTGGAGGTATACTAATATTATTGTAATAGTATAACATTACAATCAAGTGGATTGTTGTAGAATGGCTTCTAAAACACCCCGATAAATAGCTCTAACGCGATGATGATGGTTTGGGGAAGCTTGCCAGAAGTTGGTGAGGCCGGGGCCTGCATTTAGTTCCAAGACATTTGCTGGTGCATCGTCTTTGCTGAGGTCATCGCAAAGGATGTCGACGCCCGCATAGCGTAAGCCGCATACGCGCGCTGCTTCTACTGCCAGATCTTTGAAGCCTTGCGACGCGAGGTCGGTGACGTCGACTGCTTCACCACCGGTTGAGAGGTTGGCATTGGAGAGGAGCTGCAGGAATTCTCCGTTATGGAGAGTGGTTGCCAGATCGTATCCTGCTTCCTGAATGGCTTTGAGGATGCGCGGGTCGTCGTTTTTAACCTTATAGCCGCCGCTGCGGGTGGTGAGGGTTTTGACTTTTGCAGCCAGTAGTTCTGCAATGGTGTTGGTGCCATTTCCGATGATGGAGAGAGGGCGCCGTTCGATGATGGCCAGAATGGTTCCATCAAGTACAATCACGCGGTAGTCACGGCCTGAGACAGCTTCCTGTATCAGCATGCGGTCGTTGGATCGCAAAGCGTTTGTCAGGTGGGAGATGAGTTCCGCCTCATCAGAGATCTTCTGAACACCGACGCCCTGGGTGCCTTCATTGGGTTTTATGAAAACCGGATAGCCCAGTGACTGAGCGATCTCGCCTGCACCTGTGAGCGTGTTCAGGCTTTTGGCGACATGTGGGTTGGCAGTGCTTAGGTGCCTGATGGCTTTGTCTGAATGAATGAGTTTGAAGTTTGGGGTGGGCAGGCCAGCGTCCTGTAGCAGGCGACCGCAGAAATCCTTGTCTCGTGCAGCTTCTCCAGCTGCATAGCTATTGAGTGCGAAAGCACCGCCCTTGATGGGAAAACGTTTGCCGCCGCCTGTTTCGATATAGCCGAAATAGAAGAACTCGCTGTCGAGAGCGAGTTTGATGCCTTTCTCCTGACACAGCTCTGCAAGCAAGCGTGGGGCAAGAGGGAGGTTCGGCAGGTCAGGCGCAACAGGGATAAACTGCATTCAAGTTCTCAAGCTAATAAAAAAGGAGCGCCGAAGCACTCCTCTTCATACATCAGAATTTTGCTTAAGGCTCTAGTTGTTGCCGCGTCGCTGACGGGAATTCGCGATGTAATCAATCTTGAACAGATCCGGGTTGGTCGCGCCGTTCTCAGTCACGTCATAGATTGCAACAGACGTGTCGTAACCCTGTGCGTCGCGTACAGTCCATTGCTTGAGCTTGTAGTTCCTTGCGTCGAAAATCAGCGTCAGGCGGCCAGATGTGAAACGGGTTTTATCGTCGATCGCGATTGTGATGAGATCTGGTTCAACAACCACGTTGGTTACATTGGCGTCTGTCTTGAGGTCGATTTTATCAGCCAGCAGGAAGCGCAGCGGTGTTTGGGAAAGAGGCCAGATGTCCTGTGTCTGCAACTTACGGTCCTTCACTGAAACCATGCTGCCGTCAGCAATGATGTCGAGTGTAGAAGGCTTGTTGTAGTAGAAGCGGACTTTGCCCGGGCGGCTGATGAAGAACTGGCCTTCTACACGTCCACCGGTTGGGCCAAACTGCACGAACTTGCCGTGCATGTTGCGAACAGAGTTGAAATACTTGCTAACGGCGTCAATGGCTTGCACGTTGGTCAGTGCGACTGGCTGTGCCTGCTGGGCTGTTTGAGCGACGGAGTGTTCCGCAGTCAGTGGGACAGAACCAATAAAAAGCGCTGCCGCAATTGCGAGGCTTTTGCCAATCCTACCAAAAGAGATCGCCTGAGATGCAATCATAAATATAACTCCGCTGTCAAAACTCGTAGAACAACCGTAAGGCGAGTTGATTAACTCTTCTCTAAATCCAGCTTGCGGTTATTTGTGAACCCTCATTCTGAAAGGCTATCGTTACCATAAGGCGAAGATGGGGCATATGCCTCAAATTCCATAAATTCGCCTAGAGATATCCGAAAAGACTGATCAACTTTTCGGGAGTGTTTTACAGCAGTCTACCCGTGATTGGCTATAGGAAGACTGCTGTAAGAGAGGTATCAGAACTGTTCGCCGTTTTCTGGAAGCAGGATCTCGCGTTTACCGGCATGGTTTGCTGGACTGATCATGCCTTCCTGCTCCATGCGCTCAATGAGAGAAGCTGCGCGGTTGTAGCCGATTGAGAGGCGGCGCTGAATGTAGGAGGTAGATGCTTTGCGGTCTCTGGCGACGATTGCAACGGCCTGATCGAACAGGTCGTTGGTTGCGTTGCCTGAGCCTTGTGTCAGGGCATCGTAACCGCCTTCAGAATCGGCGTCTTCAGTCACGTCAGAGAGATAAGTTGGTGTTCCTTGCTCTTTGAGGTGTGAGACGATGTCTTCCACCTCATCATCAGCGACGAATGGACCGTGAACACGTTGGGTTCTACCGCCAGCAGCCATGTAAAGCATGTCACCCATACCAAGCAGCTGTTCTGCGCCCATTTCGCCAAGGATTGTGCGACTGTCGATCTTAGACGTCACCTGGAACGAAATACGGGTTGGGAAGTTGGCCTTAATGGTGCCGGTGATGACGTCCACGGATGGGCGCTGGGTTGCCATGATCAAGTGGATACCAGCTGCACGGGCCATCTGTGCCAGACGCTGGATTGCGCCTTCGATGTCCTTACCGGCCACCATCATGAGATCAGCCATTTCATCGACGACCACGACGATGTACGGCATTTTCTCCATTGGCAGTTCTTCTTCTTCGAAGATTGGCTCGCCAGTGTTTTTGTCAAAGCCGGTCTGAACGGTTCGGGTGAAGCTTTCACCCTTCTTCATGGCTTGCTCAATGCGGGTGTTGTACCCGTCGATATTGCGCACGCCCATCTTAGACATTTTCTTGTAGCGATCTTCCATCTCACGAACAGTCCATTTCAAAGCCACAACAGCTTTGTTTGGATCGGTCACAACAGGGGTGAGAAGGTGTGGGATGCCGTCATAAATGGACAGTTCCAGCATCTTTGGATCGATCATGATCATCTTACACTGCTCAGGGGTGAGCCTGTAGAGCAAGGAGAGGATCATGGTGTTTACGGAAACGGACTTACCAGAGCCAGTGGTACCTGCAACGAGCAAGTGAGGCATGCGGGCAAGGTCGGCGATTACGGCTTCACCATTAATGGTTTTGCCGAGTGCCATAGCCAGCTTTGCTTTGGAGGCGTCAAAGTCCTCAGAATCCAGAAGTTCGCGAAGGTATACGGTTTCGCGCTTGGCGTTTGGCAGCTCGATACCGATGGCGTTTTTGCCCGGAATAACGGCTACACGTGCAGAGATCGCGCTCATGGAACGGGCGATGTCGTCTGCCAGGCCAATAACGCGGGAAGATTTGATACCCGGAGCTGGTTCCAGTTCGTAAAGCGTGACAACAGGTCCCGGGCGAACTGCGATGATTTCACCACGGACGCCAAAGTCACCCAGCACGCCTTCCAGAATACGGGCGTTTTGCTCAAGTGCGTCTTTACTCAGGCGCTGTTTGCCGTCTGCCTGAGGCTCAGCGAGCAGCTCGATGCTTGGCAATTCAAACGGTGGTTGTTTGATAATTGCGGTAGATCTTTTTTCCTGAGCAAACGGGCGCGGTACAGAGCGCCCCGGAGCAGGGCGTGGTGGCTGTTGTTGAGGCGCCGCCTGCATTGGTGGTTCTTGCTCATCAGGACTTGCAATGCCGATCGGTGCATCTGGCTGAGGGCCGAGATGGAGATCCTCGCCCTCATGATATTCATCTGTTCCGAGCACAGATCCCTGTTCATCATAAACGGGTTCACCTGCAGGAACGGGCTCCCACTGTTCTTCAGGATAGTGTTCGTTTTGTGCGGCGTAATGTTGGGTGTTGTCGTGTTGTGGGTCAAACTGCACATCAGGCCGCTCACTCTGAGCTTCCTGCTGATAGTAATCGCTGAGGCCATCGTCTTCGACAGGCATAAGCTTGGCCGCTACTTTGCGTCTTAAACGGGAAACCAGTCCGCCTTTTTCAGCGGGCTCATCTTCATCAGCTTCGTGCTCATCCCACTGCTGATCTGCCTGTTGGTCTTGCTGTTCTTCTTCGTAGTATTCAGGTTGCTGAGGTTGGTTTGGATCATGCGGAGCTGCTGCATAATCGTCTTCCTGCCAGTTTTGCTCAGTGACCAGCTTGCGCTTGAAGACCGTGCGCTGGATCGCGCTGGTTGCCATGAGCTTCCAGTGGCTTAGCGCGCCAATGATTGCATAATAGCGATTGTTTTCGCCGTCATAGTCTTCCTCAGAATCTTCCGTGAACGGCAACGCTTCGTGAGGAGTGTATTCATCTTCAACAGCTTCATCTTCGTTGAACTCTGCCGGGGTTGGGTCTTTGCCGATGAGACCAGCTGCGTAAGCTAATAGCACAATTGAAGGCAGACCAAGGCCGACAGCACCGGTCAGGGTTCTCATGCCGGTTGAGAGCTCTGGCAGGATTGCGGTTGGAACTGAGAAGATCCAGTCGCCAAGGAAACCGCCAAGTCCTGTTGGCAATGGCCAGCTTGACGGAATTGGAATGGCCGCCAGACCACCTGCAAACAGCACGGTTCCGACAAGCCATGTCAGAAAGCGTTTGCGGGTGACACCAGATGTGTATTTGAGAGACAGGCGCCAACCCCAGATGAAGATGGGCACCAGAAAGACAGCTGTTGCCAGCCCGATTGTCTGCATCAGAACGTCTGCAACAATGGCTCCAGTCTGACCCAGTGCATTGTGAATCTCCGCATTGGTTGCGTGATTCAGGCTTGGGTCGTCCGTTGACCATGTTGCGAGGGCTGCCGCCACACAGAGACCGATGACGAGGATCACCGCGCCACCAATGACGATTATATTGCTTTTGATAAAGCGCTTGATCGGGCTCTCTGTATCAGCCAGTGAAACAGAGCTTGCTTTTGGTCGTTGCATTGCAGCAGCCTGACGCATTCAATTACTCCAGAGAGTCCAAAATTCTTCGGAAAGCTTCCTTGCTGACTTCCAAAGATTCAACGAGGGCGAGGCGGATGTATTTATCACCGGGGTTGGAGCCGTCCGGCATATCCGAGGCGATGTAAGCTCCCGGCAAGGACTTCACGCCCACTTCGCGCCAGAGCTTTTCAGCGATCTGTGTTCCAGAACCCCAGCGGGAAACATCCAGCCAGAGGAAGAAACCACCTTCTTTGCGTACTGAGCCAAATAGAGGCGACAGCATCTCTTCGGCGGCGTCATACTTTTCATTGTAGAGGCAGCGGTTTTCGATCACGTGTCCTTCGTCACCGAACGCGCGTACGGCGAGCGCTTGCACAGGCATTGGGACCTGTGGTGCTGCAACGTTGCGGAAATCTGCGAAGAACTGGATGAACTCCGGATCTCCGGCAGCAAAGCCGCAGCGTGCGCCGGGGAGGTTAGAGCGCTTGGACAGTGAGTTGAATGTCACGACATTTTTCAGCGTGCCATCAAGAGCTTCAGCAGCTTCCAAAATGCCTGTTGGAGGCGTGTCGCGATAGATCTCAGAATAGCACTCATCAGCGAAGAGCAGAAAATCGTGTTTGCGTGCCAGCTTGATGAGCTTTTGCCAATATTCCATAGGCGCAACGGTGCCTTGTGGGTTGGCGGGGGACGCGAAATAGAATGCGACGGTGCGGTCGAGCAAAGCTGGATCGATGGCATCCAGATTTGGCAAAACTCCGTCTGCTGGTTCTGGCAAAAGAATTTCGTCAGCACCCGCAATATGAGCGCCAGCACCGTAGGATTGGTAAAACGGGTTCGGCAAAATAACAGCCGGCTTGCCGTCTTTCTTCAGATAATCGCGTGCGCAAACACAGCCAAAGACAAGACCTTCGCGAGAGCCGTTGAGCGGAATAACGCTTTTGTCCGGATCGAAAGCATCAGAGAGTTGAAAACGGTTTTTGACCCATTTTCCAACAGCTGCACGGAATTCATCAGTGCCACGAATTGCTGGATACTTGCGGAAGCCGCTCTGATTTTCTTCAAGTACTTCAATGACGTAGCTTGGAGGCTCATGACGCGGTTCACCGATCGTCATAACAATTGGATCAAGACCCGGTTCGATTCCAGCGAGCTGCTGATTCAGCCGCTGAAACGGGTTTCCTCCGCTAGATTTTTTCTCAATTTCTTTCGTGGACACAAGAATTCTCGCAGGAATGATTTACAACAAATGCTCGGAGCACCAAAACTCTAGTGTTTTTTGGTAAATTGGCTGTTAACCAATTTACTGTGCGCTAAGCTGAATAGGTGTTTCTTCTGGGGTTTGTCATCTGATTTTTTAGAAGTGTGGGTTTTGATGTGTGTGCTGAGTTAGGATCGAACTTGGGCCGAGATTTGTCGAAATGGCACAAACCACAGAAAACATTGAGGCGAGCCATATTCATTTGGATTCCTCATTTGTCATTGTTTTTTCCAAGTCAAAAGGCATGCGCAGACTCACGTTAGAACAGTTGCGTGACTATGAGCTGGAGCCCGACGAGTTTTATTGGGCTTATTTGCAGCGGGTTGCCGCCCAGAACCGCGAGTTTCTTGAAGAGGTTGGGCTGGAACACAGCGATATTGATGATCTTTTAGCCCGAGAGGTGCGTCCGCATTGCCATGTGCGCACAAGAGGGGCGTTTATTGCCATCAACGTTTTCAATGAGTTGCCCAAACAAGAAAGCGGCGACATGGAATGTGCCCAGATCTGGGTGGATGCTAAGCGGATGATCTGCATCTGGCACGATCCGCTGGATGTTTTTCAAAGTTTGCTTGAGGGGTTCAAGACCCGTGTGCCACCAGAAAGCACGGCAGAATTCTGGGCTCGATTGGTGCTGGCGATTGCGGAACGTGCTGAAGAAATGGTTGAGGTGCTTCAGGATAGGATCGACCATCTTGAGGATGTGGTGCTGGAGACAGGAGACCACCCTTGGGAAAGCGAGCTTGCGCAGGTTCGTCGGTTAGCAACCATTGTCAGGCGCAGCATGCTGGCGCATTTGGACATCTTGAGGAATTTTGAGATTGAGAAGTTTGAGTGGGTCAATCGGATCAACAAACGCCGCGTTCGTGAGGCGGGTGACCGGGCCCTTCGAATTGCCGAGGAGATGGATGCTATCCGTGAACGGGCAGAAATAGTTCACGATCAAATCATGTTTAAACGATCAGAGAACACCAATCGCTACATGCTGATGATGGCGGCAATTGCCGTTGTGTTTTTGCCGCTTAGCTTTGTGACTGGCTTGCTGGGTATTAATGTCGGCGGCATCCCGGGAAGTCATGACCCGGTTGCGTTTAGTATTGTCAGCGGGCTTCTGATCATTTTCGGTGTGGGACTGTTTGCGATCGTCCGGTGGTTTAGGATTTTCTAGAGGGCTGGCTCCGTGCGTCGTCTTATAAGGAAGCCGGAACCAGTCGGGAATACGTTCTAGAAATCGCTGGTAATGCCTTTGACTTCCCAATCGCTGTAGCGGGCAGGGTCCAGACCACCACGGCCATTGAGCTCTTTCGGCATTTCTTTTTGGGCTGTGTCGATCTCTGCACGGCGCTCTTCAGCTTCTTTTAAAGCACGTTGGGCGGCAGGGGGCAGGTCTTCAAACCGGCGTTTTTTTGGCGCTTCTTCAATCTGCTCCGTCGTATCGACTTCTTGTGTTTTAAAGTTTTCGACGGCTGATTTGTTGTCTTTTTCCATTTCAATCCCCGTTGGCTGATGCTGCTTATCGCTGTTGTAAGCTTGCGTTTGCCATTTGGAGCTACCACTTAAGCTGGTAGTGGTAGTTTCACAATGATCGCGTAGGCTTAGATATAGGCGCGAGAGCCTGTATTTTGCAATGGGCACTGCGTTCATTGGTGGATGACCGGTAGAATTGGCGAACTAAGAGAACAGATTGGAGCATTGAAACCATGAACTATGTACGGACCGGTATGCTGCTTGCGGCGATGACCGCTTTGTTTATGGGTATTGGCTTCATGCTTGGCGGCCAAACCGGCATGCTGATTGCTCTATTGATCGCCGGCGGCATGAACATCTTCTCCTATTGGAACTCGGATCGCATGGTTCTGTCCATGCACCATGCGCAGGAAGTGGATGAACGTCAGGCCCCGGAGCTTTATGGCATGGTTCGTACCATGGCGGCGCGTGCTGAGCTGCCAATGCCAAAGGTTTATGTGATCAACAACCCGCAGCCCAATGCGTTTGCGACTGGCCGAAACCCTGAGAATGCGGCAGTTGCAGCAACGACTGGTCTTCTGAACTCTCTTTCCAAAGAAGAAGTTGCAGGCGTGATGGCGCATGAATTGGCGCACGTGAAAAACCGTGACACGCTGATCATGACGATTACTGCGACGATCGCTGGTGCGATCTCCATGCTGGCAAATTTTGCGCTTTTCTTTGGCGGAAACCGCAACAATCCGCTTGGTCTGATTGGGTCTATCCTGATGATGATCCTTGCACCAATGGCGGCGGCTTTGGTTCAGATGGCGATTTCCAGAACGCGCGAATATGCGGCTGACCGTATGGGTGCGCAGATTTGTGGTAACCCGCTTTGGCTTGCTTCCGCTTTGCATAAGATTGCTGGTGGCGCGGCACGGGTTGTGAATGAAGATGCAGAACATAACCCTGCAACGGCGCATATGTTCATCATCAATCCGCTTTCCGGCCAGAACATGGACAACCTGTTCTCGACACATCCGAACACAGATAACCGGATCGCTGCGCTTCGTCAGATGGCTTCTGAAGCTGGTTTTACTGAAACACGTAGTTCTGGCGGTGGTGGTCATTTTAACGTGCGCGAGACGTCGCAAGCTCAGCCGCAGCGTGAGATACGTCGCCCAAGTGGCCCATGGGGAGCATCCCGCCAATCAGGCCAGCGCGGTGGGAATGACCAGCCTAGTCGTGATGAACCGCGGAAGCCCAAAGGGCCATGGGGTTAAAAGCAAGGGAAATCTGCGAATGCGAACCGTCTGTCGCATTTGCTTTGTTGATTGTACCGTGTTTACCTGAATAACTATTCGCGCTTCCCAAATTGTCTTTGCAATATTAAAGGTTCTGTGGTTAGCCGAGCAGGATTTGACAGTTCTCCTTTGGTTACAACTGGCAGTAATCCGCCGAAACTCTAGTGGAACCTGATGAAACCGGTTGGCCTCTGAGTGAGGCTCTTCACACAAGAATGCATCTTTAAAAGAATAGATGGCGCCGAAGGTCTGGCGACACATTCTGGAATACATGGATCAACGATGAGCGCAGAGCGTAAGAATACATCCTCTCAGGACAGAAACTCCAAGTTCAAGGGGAGAAAGCGTTCTGGAGCACCGAAGACTCCAAGAGACAATGACAGAGCTTCTGAAACAGAGAGCGTAGAGGGCACCTTTAAAGATCCCGGCTACGCAGCTCGTAAGGCTGCCACCGATCTGATTGGTAAAGTTTTGAGCAAGCGTATGCCACTGGATGGCGAGCTTGATTTAAACAACGGTCATCCGGGCTATAAACGCCTTGAGCCGAATGATCGAGCGCTTGTTCGTGCGATTATTGGCACTGCGCTGCGTCGTCGTGGCCAGATTCAGGATGTGATTGATCGTTTCCTTGACCGTCCTATTCCTGAGAAAACGGGTCGCGTTCTGGACATTCTTCATGTTGCCATGGCGCAGTTGTTCTTTATGTCCGTGCCGGATCACGCAGCGGTTTCCCTTGCTGTGACGCTCGCTGGCCGTGATGCACGTGCCAAGCCGTATAAAAACCTCGTCAATGCAGTTCTGCGCCGTGCAACACGTGAAGGTGCAGCGATTATTGCTGAGCAAGATACTGCGAAGCTGAATGCTCCTGATTGGATGTTTGCGCGCTGGTGTGAAGTTTATGGCGAAGAAGCTGCGCGTGCGATGTCCACTGCGCATATGCAGGAGCCGTATCTGGACCTGAGCGTGCCAGCAGACCGTGATGATTGGGCGGAAAAGCTGGGTGGTGAAGTTCAGCTGGGCTATTCCGTACGCTTGCAGCCAGACGGGCCGATTGAAAAGCTGGAAGGCTTTGAAGATGGCAAATGGTGGGTTCAGGATGCAGCTGCTGCTGTTCCAGCCCGCTTGCTGGGTGATATCAAAGGCAAAGTGGTTGCAGATTTGTGTGCCGCCCCCGGTGGTAAGACCATGCAGCTTGCTGCCGCTGGTGCTGATGTGACAGCTGTTGATATCTCAGCCCGTCGTTTGCAGCGTCTGACACAGAATCTAAAGCGCGTTGGTTTGGAAGCTGAGACTGAAGTTTCCGATCTTCGTGAATTTGTGCCGGTTGATCTGTTTGACGCAATTCTTCTGGATGCACCTTGCTCTGCCACCGGTACTATTCGCCGTCATCCAGATGTGGCATGGCTGAAGCGTGAAGATGATGTGCTCAAGCTTGCTGACCTACAGTACGAATTGCTTGAAAAAGCACTGGGTTGGTTGAAGCCGGGCGGAACTCTTGTTTACTGCACCTGTTCACTGGAACAGGAAGAGGGTGAACTGCAAGTTCAGCGCTTGTTGCTGGAGCATCCTGAGGTGCAGCGTGTGCCTGTAACAGCTGATGAGCTGGGCGGCGTTGCTGAGGCGATTAATTCTCAAGGCGACTTCCGTGCGATGCCAGGTCAGAACCCATCCTCAGGTAAAACATCTGGTGGTCTGGATGGCTTTTTCGCGGCTCGTTTTCGTCTCTCTTAAAAAGAGCTGGTGGAATGTCACCAAGGATTTGCGCAAAGTGGGCATGGTTAACGAGATTTAAAGAGCTTGGGCGCAAACCATTTGTTAAGTTTGTTTAGAGCGTGTTGTTGCAAATCGCTTTCTTGCTCACGCTCTAAATCTTTGTTTTTGTGCGTATCCTTATCTGAAACCGAAACTGCTTTTCGGGGATACGCTCTAATGGAGTGCTGAAGGGGTATGACGGGCGCAACGGTGTCTGAAAGACTTAGAATCCTTAGTCTTTTGACACAAAACATGGTTCAAAACAGTCTGAACTGGGCGCGAGGGGGATCTATGTTCCGCTTGTTCTCGTTTGGAAGTGCGCCATCGCGTCTGCTTATCGCTCCTCAGGATTTACGCACTGCAGATGCTACAAACGCCGCTGACATTTATGCTGGCCGGTTCCTGTTTGCCGGACATCTGGTTGAAGTGGGCGGGCAATCTCCGTTTGATGTTGAGCCGCCGAATCTCCAATGGTCAAAAGCGCTGCATGGGTTTTCCTGGCTTCGTCATTTGCGTGCTGCAGAGACCAATATGGCACAGCAAAATGCCCGTGCCTTGGTTGAGGACTGGATCAGATCCTGCGGTCGCTGGCATGATAGCGGCTGGAAGCAGGAAGTTGTTGCGCGCCGTGTGTTGAGCTGGATGGCTCAATCTCCGTTATTGCTGACCGGATGTGAAGCGGATTTCTATCGTGCCTTCATGCGGTCGCTGTACCGGCAGGTGCGTTATCTACGCCGGACTATGAATAAAGCGCCGGATGGCTTGCCGCGTCTGACAGTTGCCATGGCGAATGCTTGTGCAACGGTTTCCATGGATGGGCAGGGGCGTCACGTCAAACAAGCTCTGAAACGCCTTGATCAGGAATTGAAGCGTCAAATCTTGCCGGATGGTGGTCATATCTCCCGGCATCCCGGTGCGATTATTGAGATCCTTGTTGATCTGCTTCCAATCCGTCAGGCGCTCGTGATGCAGGGGCAAACGGTGTCTCCAGTCATGATGGAATCCATTGACCGCATGATGCCGATGATCCGTTTCTTCCGTCATGGTGATGGATCCTTTGCTCACTTCAATGGCATGGCTTCTACGCCGGGTGATGTGGTTGCGACCATCCTTGCTTATGATGATGCACGTGGAACACCGCCTGTTAGTGCACCGCATTCCGGCTATCAGCGTCTCACTGGTGGTGATAGCCTTGTGATGATCGATGTAGGAGCGCCGCCGCCAACGCGTTTCTCCAGCAGTACGCATGCTGGTTGTCTCTCCTTTGAGTTTTCCTCAAAGCGCAACCGTATTGTTGTGAACTGTGGCGTCTCTACACGAGAGCAAGTTGCCTGGAAGATGGTGGCTCGTTCCACCGCTGCACATTCAACAGCCGGGATTGGTGATACGTCTTCTTGCCGTTTTCTGACGTCCTCTCGTTTTGATAAGGTGTTGGGTAATCCGGTGTTATCCGGTCCCAAAGATGTTGAAGCGGAGCGACAGGACACGGACCTTTCTGACCGTGTGATTGCGAGCCATGATGGCTATGTAGAGCGCTATGGCATTGTTCATGAACGTGATTTGACGCTGTCGCGTGATGGAACCGTTCTGGATGGGATTGATCGGTTCAAGCCCACATCTGACAAGGCAGAGGAAGAGACTGTCACGATCCGCTTCCATCTACACCCACAGGTAAGCTGCACCATGCTGCCATTGGGTGATGCTGCTGTTTTGCAGTGTGCGGATGGTGAAGCCTGGGAGTTTTCTGCTGATGGGATTGAGTTCTCCGTTGAGGAATCAATTTACCTGTCAGACGTTTTCGGTCACCGACAAACGCAGCAGATTGTTCTTAGTGTTGGTGTAAAAGAAGCGCTGAGTGTGACCTGGATGCTAAGAAAGACAGCCTCTGCCAAGGCGCGGCGGAAGACCTAACGCCATTTGTGCTCTTGCCCTTTAGGGGATGTAAACTGCTCCTAAAGGTTACCCGTCAAACCGCTCTCAATCCCCAAAAAATGGGTTCCCACAGCTGTGAATAAGTGTTATTTGGCGGGCGTCAAAACCCTTCCATTTTCTCTAAGAGAGTAGGCTTTTACCCATGGCCGTTGTCTCCAAAGGCGTTCCGATACCTGAACTCGTATCGGTTAAGCGTGCGCTTCTTTCTGTCTCCGATAAAACCGGTCTTGTTGAGTTTGCGAAAGCGCTTTCCGAACGTGGAGTTGAGCTGATCTCAACAGGCGGAACTCGCAAAACGATTGCTGAGGCTGGCCTTCCAGTTAAAGATATTTCCGAGGTTACTGGTTTTCCTGAAATCATGGATGGCCGTGTTAAAACGCTTCATCCTATGGTGCATGGCGGATTGCTGAGCATTCGTGATGATGCTGAGCATGTTGCTGCGATGGATGAGCATGGCATCACTGGTATCGACCTGCTTTGCGTGAACCTTTATCCATTTGAAGATACAGTTGCATCTGGTGCTGACTACGCAAACGGTGTCGAGAACATCGATATTGGTGGTCCGGCGATGACACGCGCTGCTGCCAAAAACCATGCCTATGTAACCACTGTTGTTGACCCAGCTGATTACGCTGCTGTGGTTGTGGCGCTGGATACGCATAACGGTCAGTCTCCGATTGCTCTTCGTAAGAAGCTGGCGCAGAAAGCTTTTGCCCGTACCGCTGCTTATGATGCTGCTGTTTCCAACTGGATGGCAGAGCAGATTGATGAGGCGGCTCCGGATTATCGTGCGATTGGTGGTATGCTGAATGAAGTGATGCGCTATGGTGAGAACCCGCATCAGGCAGCTGGCTTTTATGTGACCGGTGAGAAGCGTCCAGGTGTTGCGACGGCTCGTCAGGTGCAGGGTAAGCAGCTCTCTTACAACAATATCAATGATACAGATGCAGCGTTTGAGCTTGTTTCCGAGTTTGATCCGGCTCGTACGGCAGCAGTTGCTATCATCAAGCATGCGAACCCATGTGGTGTTGCTGAAGCGCCTACGCTGAAGGAAGCCTACGAGAAAGCGCTGGCGTGTGATCCGGTTTCTGCGTTTGGCGGCATTGTTGCGCTCAACGGGACTCTGGACGCGGATGCTGCTGCTGAGATCACCAAGATCTTCACTGAGGTAATTATTGCTCCTGATGCGACAGAAGAAGCGATTGAGCTGGTTGCTAAGAAAAAGAACCTGCGCTTGCTCCTGACGAATGGTCTTTCTGATCCTCGCGCCAAGGGTCTGTTTGTGAAGACTGTTTCTGGTGGCTTGCTGGTTCAGGATCGCGACAGTGGTGTTGTTGATGATCTGGACCTGAAGGTGGTGACAAAGCGTGCGCCGTCTGATCAGGAACTGGCAGATCTGAAAATGGCCTTCCGTGTTGGCAAGCATGTAAAATCCAATGCGATTGTCTACGTCAAAGACGGCGCGACTGTTGGCATCGGAGCAGGGCAAATGAGCCGCGTTGACAGCGCTCGCATTGCAGCCCGCAAAGCTGAGGATGCTGCAGAGACTGCTGGCCTTGCTGAGCCGTTGACCAAAGGTTGTGTGGTTGCATCTGATGCGTTCTTCCCGTTCGCTGATGGTTTGCTTTCTGCTGCTGAGGCTGGTGCCACTGCTGTTATTCAACCAGGTGGTTCCATGCGTGATGATGAAGTGATCAAAGCTGCTGATGAAGCTGGCTTGGCAATGGTCGTTACTGGAATGCGCCACTTCCGTCACTAAAGGGCAGCATCTCTTTAAAATTCTGGGCCTTCGCAGGTTATGCTTGCGAAGGCTTTTTTATTGGCCGCTGGTTTTAATTAAAGCTGAAAGCCAATGCTTAGTTGTAATTGGTATGGTGGAGGGAACGAAAACAAGGCGCAAAAGCGTCGATAACTGCGCATGGTGCAGATGCTGCAAGATCAAGGGTTCCTTCCCAAACTTCAACGCGTCATAGTCTCGGATAACTGGGCTACGTTCATCGCGAAACACTTTGTCTGGCTTCTTGCCGGATACTTCATTGTCCAGACCATTACTCGTTATTTTGCGTCTCCCGTATTGGGCCTGGATGAAGCGGAGCAGATTATTGCGGCTCAGAGTTTTCAGCTTGGATATGGCCCGCAGCCCCCACTTTATACTTGGCTGACAATCGCTTTCTTCTGGGTGTTTGGAGAAGGGCTCTTTGCAACGGCTCTTCTTAAAAACACCCTGCTGTTTCTTGGCTATCTGGGTGTTTGGCTCACCGCGCGGAAGGCCTCTGATCCAACGTTGGCTGCTATCGGGACGGCCTCACTCATCTTTCTGCCGCAGATCTCCTGGGAATCGCAGCGAGCGTTGAGCCATTCAGTTTTGATGTTTGCGTGTTCTGCGTGGACGGTTTATCTCTTCCTGACCTGCATCGAAAAACCAAGCTGGTGGCGTGCCGTTGCGTTTGGTGTTGTGATCGCAGCAGGTGCGCTTTCCAAATACAACTATATGTTTTTGCTTGTCGCTTTGATCGCAGCTGGCTTTTGCATTGAGGACGGGCGCAAGTTCCTACGTTCAAAATACATTCTTGGTTCTGCTGCTGTTGCTGTCGTGCTTTTGCTTCCTCCTGCTTTCTGGATGTTTGAGAACCAGGACCTCATCTATGCGCGTGTCCATAAGTTCGGAATCGAAAAGGTTGAACGGCATTTTCTGACCGGGTTTATCTCTCTGGTAAATGCAGCTTTGCAGTTTGTCATTGTGGCTGTGGTCCTGTTCTTTTGCGCATGGGCGACGAGCTTTTATTGGAAGGATGCTGAGCAGCACGACCAATATGTGAATGAGACCATTCGCAAACTTCTCACGCTTGTCGTTATCTTTGGGCTGGTTATTGCTGCTGTGTCTGTTGTTGCAAGTGGTGCGACCAATGTGAAAGACCGGTGGCTTCAGCCAATCCTGTTTCTCGCTCCGCTGGTTGCTTCGCTGTGGCTGTTTGCTGAGGTCTCAATACGTCAGGCCAAGATCATTCTTGGAACAGCTAGTGTGCTGGCAGTGCTGATCGTTGTGCTCATTCCCTTCAACTTTGCCTTTGGCAGTTTTAAAAAGCCAAGTGCGCATTCGCTTCCTTCTCAGGCAATTGTTGATACGCTGGCGCAGTATGGTGTGCGAAGTGTTCTGACTACGTCTCACAGCATTGCGGGTAACATTGGTGACCTGAAACCGGGTTGGGCAGTAACCATTCCGGAGTATTCCGGTATCGATATCAACTACGCCTACCCGGTTGCGATCCTTTGGAAGGGGCACTCCAAGTCTGTCCCTGAGAACATGTCTGCCCTTTATCAGAAGCTTAAAGGCAAGCCGATCCCTAACAGTGAAATCCATAAGGAAGCTGCGCCTTACTATCATTGGTCGGAATATCCGTTCGAGTATAGCTTCATCATTGTTGAGGGGAATAATCAGGCAGCCTCGCAGCGCTAGAGTTTTACGGCTAAATTCTCCCAGTTTTGAGAATGGGTGGAGGCTCTGAAAATTGGTAGACTGGTCATCGCGACTTGAGATCAGGGAGATGGGTCCGTGATATTCGATGAGATTACAGTGGAACCTGCCAGAGAAGCGGATGCGCATCGCTTGGGTGAGCTTGTCTTTGCGATGGAAAGCGAGCTTTGGCCGGAAGATGAGCTTGATGTTGGGCAGTTCAAAATGACGGCTGAGGATATTCTCTCCGACGATGGCTCTCGCTATTGGGCTTATCTGGCGCGGTCTCAAGGCGAGCTTCTTGGACTCATTACACTGTCGGAAAAGAAGGCCATTTATGCTGGTGGCAGGTTTGGTGAAATCGTTGAGTTTTACGTTGTGCCGTCTGGCCGGTGTGCCGGGGTTGGCAAAATACTGTTGCAGCAGGCGGTGTTGAAGGGGCAGGAGATGGACTGGCCTTACCTGGAAGTGGGAGCGCCGCATCAGCCAGCCTGGAAAACAACGCTGAGTTTTTATCTTAATAACGAATTCAGAGAAATTGGTCCGCGGTTGGAAAGAGAAATTTAGGTGCGATTGCGAGTTCTTTTCGTTTAGGGCTGTTTCATTCAATTCAACAACAGAATGTCCAGAATGGGCTTTTAGGCTGGCTGCAACTTTTGTTGTTTGGCCAGGAGAAGCCTATGTGTTGGATGTGCAATGACAAAGCGGGTTTGGTTGGATCACCAGCGCGCCGCAAGTTTTTGAAAACAGCTGGTGTGTTTGGTGCTGCTTTGGCAACGGGTGGTGTTGGTGCTGTTTCGTCTGCCAGTGCGCAGGAGCCGCCTATTCCTAAGAACGAGATTGGTGGTGAGGCTTCTCTTAAGCGTTTGATGGATGGTAACAAGCGCTATGTTGAGGGGAATATCTCTCCTGCTGATTTCCAGAGTACACGTGCTGCACTGGCTGCTGGGCAGAACCCGTTTGCGGCGATCCTTGGCTGTGCGGATTCCCGTGTGGCGCCGGAGCTGGCGTTTGATACGGGGCGTGGGGATCTCTTTGTCGTGCGTGTCGCCGGTAATGTTGTGACGCCGGAAGGGCTGGCGAGCCTCGAGTTTTGTGTTGATGTGCTGGGTACGCAGCTCATCATGGTGCTGGGTCACGAGAAGTGCGGTGCTGTGAAGGCGGCGATTTCTTCTGTTCAGAGTGGCAACCAGTTTCCCGGTCATATTCAGACGCTTGTTGAGCTTCTTCGGCCTCCTGTGCAGCAGGCGCAGGGTGAGAAGGGGGATGTTCTCGTTAATGCCATCAAAGCCAATGTACAGTGGGGCGTGACGGCTTTGCAGCAGGCATCGCCTATTTTGGACAAGCACTTCAAGGCGGGGACGTTGAAGGTGGTTGGTGGGGTGTATGACCTTGATACGGGCAAAGTTACAATGGTGACATAAGAGGGATCGCAGATGGTTGTTCCCATAATCAGGGTGTCTGAAGCGAAGGATCTTCCGGCTTTGCTGGAGCTTGAAGCGCATTATATGGCGGAGCTGGAACCGCATAACTTTGAGCGATGGAAGACGTGTGAGGCTGTGTATCGCAAGCGGATGGAAGAGGCTTTGTTGCGCACTTTTGCCGCTGAAATGGCGGATGACATCAAAGGCTATTGCTATTGGGGGCTTCTGAACGACAGTGCCCATATCTTCAACGTGTATGTGCATCCGGATTTTCGCCGCTATGGTTTGGCGAAGTATCTGCTTGAGCGCACGGAGGAAGATATTCAGCGCAAGGGCTTTAGCCAGTGGACGTTCAACCCGATCAAGACCCACCCTGCGAAGGTGTTCATTGAGCAGCTTGGCTATAGATTGCAGTGGGAAGATACGGACCGGCTTCACATGTTCAAGGAGAAGGCGGCGGCGTGAGCCTTCCTGTTTTGCAAACAGCTTTAGCACCGCTGGAAATGTCCGGCGGTGTTTTCACGTGAAACTCCCAAAATGGGGAGGGCAAGGCGAGCAGGCAGTGCCTGCGCATTTTATTAGTTATGAGTCTTCGGCATTGGCTGTCGCCTTGCCCGGGCATTTTGGTATGGACAACATCGCCTCTTATCCTGAAAGACACGATAGCCAGTTTCCTGGAAGGACGATGGCTTATTCCAGCAAGTTTCCTTACTAAAACAGTTCCTTCATCCCTGACACGCAACCACTCTGACTGGTTC
>NZ_LMCJ01000058.1:652-44734 GCF_001623085.1 Pseudovibrio sp. W74 | reverse complement strand
TCAGACTTGGGCCCTTCCTCTCAAACCATGCGGTCACGTTTGAAAATCGGTTCCACCGGACCTTTGAAAGATACGTTACTTCTCTCAAAAGCCCCACCCAGCCTACGACAAACTGACGGACGGTCCGCCAGCAGCCCGTTACGTAGGCATGGGAGTTAGTATGGCGGCATCTTTTGCCAGGGGGGATAAGTTTTTTGCAGGCCCTCCGGTGTTAGCCCGATCCTCAGGGGCAGTGGCTGCATAATGTGTGCGGGTGTTTGCGAGGTAGCAATGGCATTTGTGTGTGGGAGAGCATGAGTGAGTGGAGCCGAGAGGGTTATGGTTATGGGTCCCGGGTCTTCGCTTTGCTCCGCCCGGGATGACACCGGGGGAGGTTGCGGATGAGAACTCTGCGCACTCTGGCAGATAACCGGGTGTGTGTTTGGCTAAGGTCAAGTGAGGGGTGGGGTGACGGGTGTATGAGTGGGATCTGCAGTTTGTAGTGGCGAGGTGCCGGGAAGGGTGCTTTCCGGGCGATTAGAGAGGTGTTTTCGTTGAAAGTTTCGTATCTGGCTCTCAGCCTTTTGGGCGGGGCAATGTTGTTTGCTGGTGGTGCGCAGGCGCAAGGCAAAATCACCAATCATCAGGCCGAGGGAAACCTGCAGGTGACCCATGATGTGGGCTGTATTGCGCGGGAGGACGCCAAGACGAGTTACACTCCGGCAGACCTTTATGCGTCGATCTTTGCTTGCATTGAGAAGGAGCAGTATGGCTCTGCCGTTGATCTTTATGTGATGGCGTTTGCGCGTGGCACCTTTGATATGCAGCGGGTGAAGGATAAGAGCGCGTATCAGGCGCTTTCTGTGCTGCGGATGGTGACGTTTCAAAAGATGGACGAGGGGCAGCGCACTGCGTTTGGTGCAGCGCTGGAAAAGTACAGCAAGGATGGCATTGCCGAAGCCTGCGAGTTTTTAAAGGGGCAAGATGCGCCGGGTTACTACCCGAAATACATGATTGCGCACGGTATGGGTGCCTTCACGAACAAGGATGATGACGGGCTGGTCACGCCGTTTGATGCCGCTGCTGCATGGCAACTGACCCTGACAAAAGCTGGCATTTGCGCCGGTAAATAAGCGCTGGCCTGCGGAGGGTGGTGGCTCCGCAGGCCAGCAGGGTGCTTTCCGCGAGGATGCGGGGTGTAGGTGCGTTCTCGCTTCCGGCACCGGAGCGGATGGCAGTGTTGCCAAATGCTCTTACACAGTGCGCCTGCCTTTGCTCCACGTGGGCAGGTTCCCTTGCTTTGTGGAGCGCTGGGCGGGCTTAATCAGGAAGCGGAATTTTGGTGTTTATCGGCTGCGGATGAGCGACCCGCTCTAAAGTTCCGCAGCGTTTTTGGAGTGCTTCCAGTCGGTCGTGGAAGGCATGATGCAAAGTGAACAAAGCATCGCGTTCGCTGCTGTGCTGCAGTCTCTCAGTCAGCAGTAAGTGCTGCATATAGCTGAGGTTTTGCAGGTCAGAGACAACGACGAGGACTTCGTCTATTTCATTTTGGAACGTGTTTGTGGTGCCACAGGCACATGCGGAGTCGGTCATTCTCAATCCCTTTGTCTTTACAGGGTTGAACAACCGCGCGACAGCAAGACTTTCTAGGGCCCACTGGCGAGCGGGAGGCTAGAAACCTGTAAGACAGACAGGCGAGTTTATTCCCCTCCGAAGAAGGTATTGTATTCACCGCCCTCCCGCTCATAGCAAAGGGTTTGCGCGCTACCTATAAAGCAGGCACAAAAAATCCGCCAGTTAACGGGAGCGGTTACCGCTGTCTTAGAGGAGGTTTCTAGGCCTCACGCATGAATGTGGAATGAAAACCTGAGGTTGTCAAACTGGCAGTTTTGACGAGGGTGTGGATGGTGGGGGATGTGATGCGTTTCCGCCGCACCTGAGAGCCTGTGCTACACCCCATAAAGCCCGCGATCTTCACCCCATCCAACATCCCCCAATACCGTCATCCCGCACTTGATGCGGGACCCAGCTGGGCGGTGGCTAAGGGTGTGTGCAGTCGGCTCTGGATCCCGGCTCGGGGCCGGGATGACGGGGGGATATCTATAGCTCAGAGATGGTGATGGGCTTCAGCTTGTGATTGTATATAGGCAGGAAATTTTATGAGCTGCCATTGGGAGATGAGCATATGGCCATTGATAATGTTGAGCAATTTTGGTTGGACAAAGGTGATTTATTACAACGATATAATGATGCTGAATTCCTCAAGAATTTTTTATTGAAGCAAAGAGAAGTACAGGCACAACGGAGCCAACTTGGTGCCTATGTTTTAAACATTAATGCCTCGTGGGGGTACGGGAAAACTTTCTTTTTATCTTCCTTTGCTGAGCAGCTGAGCGAACAGGAATATCTTGTGGCCCGCGTGAATGCATGGGCAGACGATAACAGTGAAGATCCTTTGCTGACTGTTCTTTCCGCAATAAATCACACAATAGCGCCATACATTCAAAAAGAGCATGTTGAAGGCACCTTAAAGGAAACCAAAAAGCATGTAGGGAAGCTTATTTTATCTATTGGTAAAGGCGTCCTGATGCATCAAGCAAAGAAGCATCTCGGCACAGCGGTTGACGATGTGGTGGACCATTTTGCAGATGGCGAGGAGAAATCAGACCTTCGCGATATGGCTGGGATTTTCAAGACAGAAACTCTGAAGAGCTTTAGTGATGTCACAGATCAAGTGTTTGAAGGATTTGAGAAAGAAAAACAAATTGTAAATGACTTCAAAGATTCCTTGTCGAGTACGATTAGGGAAATTTCGGGTGCAAACGAAAACAAACCTTTATTTGTGTTTATTGATGAGCTCGATCGTTGTCGACCTTTGTACGCTATTGAGCTTCTTGAGCGTGTGAAGCATTTGTTTGATATTCCTGAGCTTGTGTTTGTTCTTGCGACAGATACAGAACAGTTAGCTTGCTCTATCAAGGCTGTTTATGGTCAGGATTTTGAAGCAACCAAATATTTGCGCCGATTTTTCAATCGTACTTACTCTTTTGCAGAACCCGACTTATCAGCCTTTATTGCGTATCAGTTAAAGCTTCGCAGGATTGCGCTCACGAACTGTGTGTTTCCAGAAAACTTAAATGTAAGAGATAGATCTCACGCTGATGAGCTGATGGATTTTATTGCGCGTTGTTGTTCTTCATTCAATATTCAACTGAGGGATATTGAGCAATGTATTGATTTGCTTGAGAGCTTTATGATTGGTTGGCGAGTTCAACACCCAGATCATTACCTCGATATGGCTGTACTCTGGCCTTCAATAATTCTATTTCATGAAAAGAGAGAAGTGCTATCACTTCACGAAATTTGCAATGAAATTGAACGGCATATTAGTTCTGGAAAGTATTCTGACCTGAGATTGAGAAGTCCGCTTCATAATGGGGAAGAATTAAGCTTAAATGATTATTTGGGGCAGTATGCCAACTACCTAGATGACATTAGCGGGGTTCAAGCGGCAACTGGGCCTCAAAACTTTCATGGTATTATTGCGCGTTTCTTGATGGCAGAGTTACGTGCGCAAGTTGGAGAGTTCTTACCGGATGGGCCCGTTGTTTCGTGGGTGAAATCATTCCCAGAAATGATCGCGCAAGCTGGAAGGTTGACTGCTGATGTTCCTTCAGAATCAAAGAAGTATGAGAAAGCCTAGCCACTTAAAGGTTAAAGAAACAACCTCCGATTTGCCGCTCTGGATCCCGGCTCGGGGGCCGGGATGATGGTGTGGGGAGGCTGAGGTCTGAGCGGGTGGCTCTGGGTCCCGCATCGCGCTGCGCTTGTGCGGGATGACATCAGAGGTGGGTGCTTGTGCCGGATGACGTCGGAGGGGGATTGCTTGTGTGGGATGACATCGGTGGAGGTGGTGGCTCTTAAGGTGGAGCTGCCAAAGAAAAACGGGCCTTGGAGGGCCCGTTTTGTGGTTGTGGGGGACTGAATAGTCTGCTTGTTGAGGTGTCTTAGCCGGAGACTAAGTTTCTCAGGACGTAGTGCAGGATGCCGCCGGCTTTGATGTATTCTAGTTCGTCTTCGGTATCGATGCGGCAGAGGGCTTCGATGGTTTTCTTTGAGCCATCTGCGAATTCGACCTGAATGTCGACCATCTGGCGGGGTTTGAGGTCTGCAACGCCGAGGATGGTTACGCGCTCGGTGCCATCGATGCCGTGGGACTGCCAGCTTTCGCCCTCTTTAAACGTGAAGGGCAGAACGCCCATGCCGACGAGGTTGGAGCGGTGGATGCGCTCGAAGGACTGAGCGATCACAGCGCGGACGCCGAGCAGTTTGGTGCCTTTTGCCGCCCAGTCGCGGGAGGAGCCGGTGCCGTATTCCTTGCCAGCAAACACCACAAGCGGGGTACCAGCTGCCTTGTATTCCATGCAGGCGTCGTAGATCCAACGCTGTTTGCCATCCTTGGTGGTGTAGCCACCTTCCACGCCCGGTACCATTTGGTTTTTGATGCGGATGTTGCCGAAGGTGCCGCGCATCATGACTTCGTGGTTGCCACGGCGGGAGCCGTAGGAGTTGAAGTCTTTTGGCGAGATCTGATGGGATTCAAGGTACTGACCTGCCGGGCTGTCTGCCTTGATCGCCCCAGCTGGGGAGATGTGGTCGGTGGTGATGGAATCCAGGAACAGGCCCATGACTGCCGCGCCCTCAATATCGGTGAGAGGTGCTGGCTCCATGGTCATGCCTTCAAAGTAAGGCGGGTTCTGCACGTAGGTGGATGCTGGTGGCCAGCCGTAGGTCATGCCGCCTTCCACCTTGATGTTTTGCCAGTGCTCGTCGCCCTTGAACACATCGCCGTAACGCTCTTCGAACATCTCTTCCGTGATGGAGGAGCGGATGAGGTCGGTGATCTCTTCCGTGGTTGGCCATAGATCCTTCAGGTAGACGGGATTGCCGTCCTGATCGTTGCCGAGCGGGTCTTTGGCCACGTTGATGTTGAGCGAGCCTGCGATGGCATACGCGACAACCAGTGGCGGGGAGGCCAGATAGTTGGCGCGCACATCCGGATTGACGCGGCCTTCGAAGTTGCGGTTGCCTGACAGCACGGAGCAGGCCACGAGGTCGTTGTCGTTGACGGACTTGGAAATTTCCGGCGGCAGTGGGCCTGAGTTACCAATACAGGTGGTGCAGCCGTAGCCGGTGAGGTTGAAGCCGAGCGCGTCGAGGTCTTCCTGAACGCCAGCTTTCTCCAGATAATCCGTCACGACCTGAGAGCCGGGTGCCAGTGAGGTTTTCACCCATGGCTTCACGTGCAGGCCCTTGGCGCGGGCTTTGCGGGCCACCAGACCAGCGCCAATGAGAACGGACGGGTTGGAGGTGTTGGTGCAGCTTGTGATCGCGGCGATGACGACGTCGCCATTGCCAAGGTCATGGTCGCGGCCTTCCACCGGTGCGCGTTTGAACTCTTCACCTGCCTTCTTGAATTCCTCCGCCATGGTTTTGGCAAAGCCTTCTGAGGCGTCAGCGAGGGAGATACGATCCTGCGGGCGCTTTGGTCCGGCGATGGATGGCACAACGGTGGAGATGTCCAGCTGCAGCGTGTCGGTGAAGGTTGGCTCCGCGTGGGTGTCGCGGTACATGCCCTGCACCTTGGCATATTCCTCCACGAGTGCGATGCGGTGGGCGTCACGGCCCGTGGACCTGAGGTACTTGAAGGTGTCGCCGTCTACCGGGAAGAAGCCACAGGTGGCGCCGTATTCCGGTGCCATGTTGGCAATGGTGGCGGCGTCTTCCAGCGAGAGGTTGTCGAGGCCGGGGCCGTAGAACTCTACAAACTTGCCGACAACGCCCTTCTTACGCAGCATTTCAACCACGGTGAGCACGAGGTCGGTGGCGGTGATTCCTTCTGCCATTTCTCCGGTGAGTTTGAAGCCGACGACTTCAGGGATCAGCATAGAGATTGGCTGGCCGAGCATGGCCGCTTCGGCCTCAATGCCGCCCACGCCCCAGCCGAGGACTGCAAGGCCGTTGACCATGGTGGTGTGGGAATCTGTGCCGACGAGGGTGTCCGGGTAAGCGACAGTTTCGCCGTCTTCTTCCTTCGTCCAGACGGTCTGGGCGAGGTATTCAAGGTTGACCTGGTGACAGATGCCGGTGCCTGGAGGAACAGCGCGGAAGTTATCAAACGCAGACTGACCCCAGCGCAGGAACTCATAGCGCTCGTTGTTGCGCTCGTATTCGCGTTCCACATTGAGCGCGAAGGCGGAGGTGGTGCCGAAATAGTCCACCATGACTGAGTGGTCGATGACGAGGTCAACGGGAACCAGCGGGTTCACCTTTTTCGGGTCACCGCCGAGGCTGACGGCAGCATCGCGCATGGCGGCAAGGTCAACAACGGCTGGCACGCCGGTGAAGTCCTGCATGAGCACGCGGGCAGGGCGATAGGCGATTTCGTGGGTGGAAGTGCGGGTGGTGAGCCATTCTGCAACGGCGCGGATGTCGTCCGCGGTGACGGTGCGGCCATCTTCAAAACGCAGAAGGTTCTCTAAAACCACCTTTAGAGAGAAAGGCAGCTGGGAGACGCCCTTAAGGCCGTTCTTTTCTGCTTCGGGAATGGAAAAATAAGTATAAGACTTGCCGCCGACTTGCAGCGTTTGTTTGGCTTTAAAACTGTCTAGAGATTGTGTCATTCGGCGATCTCCTTATTTCGTTTCCCGCTGTGAACAGGAAACGGAGCTTTGAGCTGGCGAACCTCTCCGATATATCCCGGAGTTTGGTGGTTCGCCGTCATGGCGTTGGCTTGATCATTTAACAAATGCATTAAAAGCGCTTCTTGAAATTCAATCAGCTTATAGTTGTCGTCCCTATAGCGTCTTTCTGACGCAGGTTCCAGCTGAACCGCAGCGGAAGGCTAATAATTTACCTAGGGTGAGATTAGGCCGGAACGGGGCGCCCGATCAAGCGGGTTTGGGTTTGTATGAATCACATTATATACAGCGGTATACAATGTGTCTAGCCTGTGATTTGATCCTTTGTGGCTTTAAAGGCTCGGAAGGGGATTATCGGTAGGATGCTTCTGGTTCACCTAAGAATAATCGCCGGAAGTGGCGAAAAAGTGCGCAGAGAATAGCTGAAAACAACAGAAAGGCGTTTCCCATGAAACCTGCAGTTTTGGTTGGTGCTTGTTGTCTGGTGTTGGGCGCATATGCCGTTAGCGCCCTGGCCCAGGAGAATGGAGAGGCTTACTCGAACACTGAGGTTTTGCTGGATAAGAGCGAGACGACGATTACAAAGCAGCCTTTGTTCTATCCGACTGGTCGGCAGGCTCAGGTGACGTCCCTCATCATTACGCTGGCACCTGGAGAGGCTGTTAAAGAGCACATGCATCCCATTCCTCTTTACGGATATATACTTGATGGTGAGCTGACGATCACCTATGAGAAAGAGGCTCCTCTGACCTTTAAAAAGGGGGAGGCGTTTATTGAGGCCGTCAATACCTGGCACTACGGTAAGAATACCGGAACAGAGCCAACGCGAATCCTAGCTGTGTTTATGGGAGCGAAGGATTTGCCGAATGTGATACGGCCTCCTGAATAAAGTGGTTTGCGCAAAGACGGGATCATGCAAACTGCTTTAATTCTTTGTTGGAGCGTATCTTATCCGGAAATCGGATCCACTTTCGGGATACGCCGTCAGTTTGGTAAGCAGTGTGAGCTGCTGTGGTGGTTTCAGGCGCGATGAACCAATTGAAGTTAGTCTGTCAGGGTGTTGCATGTGATCGCGGTGGCCGCAGAGTTTTGAACCATGTCGACTTTGAAGTTGGTTCAAGCGAAGCTCTGATTGTCCAGGGTCCCAATGGTGTCGGTAAATCCAGTCTGCTGCGCGTGATTGCAGGACTAGTTGCGAAAGCGAACGGCACGATTGAGCTGGAAGGTGGCATGCCCGAGCGCTCCGTTGCCGAGCATTCGCACTATTTCGGGCATCTTGATGCATTGAAGCCGTTGCAATCCGTCCTTGAAAACCTGAGTTTCTGGCGTGATTTCTTTGAGCCTGCTGCTTTTGGTGGCGGCAAAGTGCGTGAGAGCATGAGCGAGCTGGAAGCGCTGGATACTCTTGGTATCGCGCATACTGCCAGTTTGCCTGCAGGATACCTGAGTGCTGGTCAGCGCCGACGCCTCTCGGTGGCGCGCTTGCTGGTGGTGCCGCGTCCAATCTGGTTGCTTGATGAGCCGACATCCGCGCTTGATAAAGCCTCTGAAGAAGTGTTGCTGGGGTTGATTGCCGATCACATCCACGCTGGTGGCCTTGTGATTGCTGCGACGCACCTGCCGCTCAACCTGCCAAACACCAAGTTCCTCAATCTGTCGCCTGTGACGACCGAGAGTGAGCATATGTTTGCCGGAGCGGATCTGGACGATTATTTCGACGAAGACGAGCAGGACGAGGGCTGATCATGAGTTGGATGAAGAGTCTTTTTGTTCGTGAATACCAACTGGCGAACCGCGTTGGTGGTGGTGCGCTGATCGGTGTTCTGTTCTTTCTGGCTGTGGTGACGATCTTTCCGTTCGGTGTCGGCCCGGACATGATCCTGCTGTCCCGCATTGGTGCTGCTATCCTCTGGATTGGCGCATTGCTGTCAACTTTGCTGGGGTTGGATCGCCTGTTTCAGGCTGATCGCGAGGATGGAAGTCTCGAACTTCTGGTGATGTCCGGGCGTTCGCTTGAGCTGGTTGTGTTGATTAAATGTGCTGCCCATTGGGCGGCGACGGGTTTGCCGCTGGTGTTGGCGACGCCGGTTTTGTCTTTGTTTGTGGGTCTGGATTTCCAGAGCATCGTTCTGGTGACCCTGACCTTGCTTGTTGGCGCCCCCGCATTGACGCTTGTTGGTGCGGTTGGTGCTGGTGTTACCGTGTCCATGCGGCGGGGTGGGGTGTTGCTCTCCATTCTGGTTATTCCGCTGGCAATTCCAATCCTGATCTTTGGTGTGAGTGCCGCGACAGCGGGAGCGATCGACTCCAATAACTTCCTCGTTCCGTTCCTGTTTTTGTGTGCCCTGACACTTTTTGGTCTTGTTGTTGGACCTCTTGCAGCAGCTGCAGCGCTTCGCGTTTCTGGTGACTGATGACGGCAGCTGTGAGGCTGCTGAAATTGCCAGAAGCGTTAAGTCTATGTAAAATCGTCTAAAATGGGTGAAATCCCGAAGAAGTGAAGCGTCAAATTGCGCGTAATCAATGACTGTGATGGGTCCGTGACACTATGTACACATTGATGCTTCGTCATTCTCAGTTTAGAACGGCTCTATGACCTTATACGATCTTGCAAACCCAACCCGGTTCCTGAAGCTTGTGAAAGCTGTGCTTCCCTGGCTTATCGTTGCGACGGTCGCTGCGCTTGCAGTTGGCTTGTACTTCGCGTTTTTTGTTGCGCCTGAAGATTATCAGCAAGGCCAGACAGTGCGCATTATGTTTGTGCATGTCCCTGCTGCCCAGCTTGCATTGATGTGTTATGCAATGATGGCACTTTCTTCGATTGGTTCTCTGGTCTGGAAGCATCCGTTGGCTGATGTTTCGGCTAAGGCGTCTGCACCTATTGGTGCTGCATTCACATTCCTGGCTCTGTTTTCCGGCGCTGTCTGGGGCAAGCCAATGTGGGGCACCTTTTGGGTCTGGGACGCAAGATTGACCTCCTTCCTTGTGCTGCTGATTATGTATCTTGGCATTATCGCGCTGTGGAAGGCGATTGAAGATCCTATCAAGGCTGCAAAAGTAAATGCGATTATCACGTTGGTTGGCGTGATCAACGTCATCATCATCAAGTTTTCCGTTGAGTGGTGGAACACACTGCACCAGCCGCCGAGCATTATTCGTGCTGACGGCCCTGCCATTCACTCTTCCATTCTTATTCCGCTTGGTTTGATGGCTTTGGCTTTTGTGCTTTTGTTTGTGACTTTGCATCTGATGAGCATGCGTAACGAGATTATGCGCCGTCGGATCAGAGCAATGCGGATGCGTGCAGCATCTGTTGCTCCGGCTGCGTCCAGCAGCACGGTCACGAAAGCAGCTCCTGCTGGTGCGAGGTAAGGACAATGGATTTTTCAGAGTTTGGTCGTCACGCTGAATATGTGATTGCTGCTTATGCGATGGCTGCACTTGTTATTGCTGTGCTGATTGTCTGGGTGCGCTCAGACAAAACCCAGCTGGACAAAGAGATGCAGGCGTTGGAAGCAAGCGGCATTCGTCGTCGTTCCACACGCCGTGCTGGTCCTTCTGTCAGCCAGGTGGTCTCTGCAGGTTCTGATGAAAAGAGTGAGAGCTAACAGGAATGACTAGTGAAATGGACGAGGAAAAGAAATCAGGCATTTCTCCGCTGTTTCTTCTTCCGCTGATTGTTTTTGGTGCTCTTGCGGTTCTGATGGGTTTCATGATGCTGTCCGGCCATGATTCCAAAGAGCTGCCATCTGCCTTGATTAATAAGCCGGCACCTGAGTTTTCGCTTCCTCCCGTTAAAGGGCTGGAGCGTGATGGGCAGCAGGTTCCCGGGTTCCAGCGCAGTGATCTGCTTGGTCAGGTGACTGTGGTGAACATCTTTGCATCCTGGTGTGCGCCTTGCCGTGCAGAACACAAATACTTGATGGATCTTGCCAAGGATGATCGTTTTGAGATTGCTGGTCTGAACTACAAGGACACGGATGTTAAGGCGAACCGGTTCCTTGCTGAGCTGGGCAATCCTTATGATCGCGTTGGTTTTGACACTGGCCGGGCTGGCATTGAATGGGGCGTTTACGGGGTTCCTGAGACGTTCATCGTCGATGAGAAGGCTCAGATCCGCTATAAGTTTATCGGACCATTGAGTGCCGCCAGCTATCGAGATGTCTTCTTACCAGAACTTGAAAAAGTGCTGACTGAGTCCAAATAGAAGCAGTGCCCCTGATGCCTTCGGTTTTCAGGGGCTCACTGTGATGTGATTCTACAGTTATCTGGTTATTGTTTAGGTTAGCGCTGCATCAGCGATGACTTGAACAATTGCGAAGGGCCGAAATGCGGTGGTTTTCTGTAAATAGATTGACGGGTGTTATTCTCGCAGCGGGAATTGGTTTTGCGACCTCTCTCTCAGCTCAGGCGGAAACACCAAAGGCTGTGGTTGAGCTGTTTACCAGCCAGGGCTGCTCGTCATGTCCACCTGCGGACCAGTTTCTGGAGGAGCTTGTCTCAGACCAGAAGGATGTGGTCACCCTCTCTTACCACGTAGATTATTGGGATTACTTCGGCTGGAAGGACACTTTGGGTTCACCTGTGTTCACTCAGCGCCAGAAGGATTATGCCAAGAGCCGTGGTGATGCGCAGATCTATACGCCTCAGGTTGTTGTGAATGGCCGTGGGCATATGGTTGGCAGTGATCGCGGTTCTGTGAAGAATGCGATCCGCAAATCTTCTGGCATGAGCGTTCAGGTTGAAGCGATGCTTGATGACAATGCGCTTGAAGTTCAGCTCTCCGGTTCTTTGAAACAGCCAGATAAGAAGGCTGACGTTTATCTTCTTGGAATTGACAAGGAAGCAGTTGTAGAGATTCAGCGCGGTGAAAACGCTGGTACAACGCAGACTTATAAGAACGTGGTGCGCAGCATCATGCCGATTGGCATGTGGTCTGGTACCGCTGAAGTGTTCCGTTTGCCACGGACCGCTTTGAAGATGTTTGATTCCAAGAACTGGGCTGTTTTGGTTCAGACAAACTCCGGTGAGATGCCAGGCGAAATCATTGGTGCAGCTTTTTACGACAAGTAGAATTGGCCGATAAATTGCGAGTGATTTTCATTTGCAAACATTGAGTGCAAATAAGCATAAAAACTGGCTGTTTGACCCTGTTCCATTGTTTAATATGCCACTGAAACCTGATAGAGGACGATAACTTTCTAAGCAGTCGTCGAGTTTGAATTAGGGTGGATGTGGCACATGGACCAGAGCATGCGCTTTGCGCTGGGCAGCATCGTCATTGGCATACTGGTATTTACTCTTAAATACTTTGCCTTTGCGTTGACTGGCTCCATTGCGTTCTATTCTGACGCTCTTGAAACCTCCATCAATATTGCGAGTGCTTCTGCTGCTGCCGGTGCTTTGTATCTGGCGCGCAAACCTGCTGATCAGAACCATCCCTATGGACACTACAAGGCAGAGTATTTTGCTGCTGTTCTTGAGGGTGTTCTGATTGTTCTGGCGGCGATCCTGATCCTGCGCAAAGCCTATATGGGTTTGACTGAGCCGTATGAGCTTGAGGTCAATTTTCAAGGTATCGCGCTGAACTTCCTGTCTTCCGTTATCAACCTGTTCTGGGCAATGGCCTTGATGCGCATTGGTCGAGCACATCGCTCACCTGCGCTGCAGGCAGATGCCCGGCATATTATGACGGATGTTTATACATCTCTCGGTGTGTTTGTTGGTATCGCTGCTGTGTGGGCAACAGGCTGGCAGATGTTTGATCCGATCCTTGCGGGGATTGTTGCGGTCAACATCATGTGGTCCGGTTGGAAGCTGGTGCGTGAATCTGTTGGTGGCCTGATGGATGAGGCGGCTCCTGAAGAGGAGCAGGAGGAAATCCGGGCGTTGATCTCCAAGTTTGGAGATGGTGCGCTGGAGGCTCATGACTTGCGGACCCGCCATGCTGGACATGTGACGTTTGTTGATTTTCATCTGGTGGTGCCGGGTGAGATGAGCGTTCTGGATGCCCATGCGATTTGCGATCGTATTGAGGAAGGCATCGCAGAAAAGATGCCGGGCGCACGTGTGACCATCCATGTTGAGCCGGAAAATCACGCCAAGCATTCAGGAATTGTGGTTTTATAGGCACTTAGAGAGCTTGAAACCTGGACTGCGTAGTTCTACGGTGTTTCCGTTGTTGCTGCGTTCTGTTGGTCTGGCTGTCTTTTGCCTTCTCTCTGGAACGATCCTTTAAAGCAGTTTGCCCGGAAATGGGGCCACTCCTACTGCTTTCAGTATTGTTGATTGCGTCTTTGTCTTCGAAAACCATGCTTCGTGGTGGGAGACTGCGCTTCGTTTCTGAGATGAATATGCCCCGCAAACATTTCTTTGATCACCTTATTCTGCTTACCGGCGTGTTTTTGATCGTCGGGCCGGTGATCGTGATCGCTTTCTCTTCAACGCACTCTGGGGCTACGCTTGGTCAGGATGGCCTCCAGTTTCTGCCGGGGCCTTATGGGGTGGAGGTGTATAGCCGGGCGCTGTTTGAAGGGCGTGGCTTTACTGGCGGTGTCACTGGCATAACCATGGCGTTGAACTCGCTCTATCTGGCTGCCGGGTTTGCACTGGCGAAGGTAGCTGTTTCTCTGTTGGCGGCGTATGCGCTGGTGTTTTTTCGGGTGCGCTTTGGGACGTTCTTTTTCTGGGTGATCCTTTGCAGTTTGCTGCTGCCTTTGGAATCCCGGTTTCTGCCGACATATGCTGTGACCAGCAAGCTGGGGCTCGTGAACTCCTATCCGGGCTTGATGTTGCCGCTGTTGGCTTCTGCGGTTGGGACATTCTTCTTCCGCCAGTTTTTTCTGGGAGTGCCGACTGAGCTCTCTGAAGCTGCGCGGATTGATGGGGCAGGGCCGATCAAGTTTTTGAAAGACGTTCTGGTGCCTGCATCTGCGCCGATGATTGCGGCGCTCGGCCTGCTGATGTTTGTGCAGGGATGGAACCAGTATCTGTGGCCTGTGATGGTTTCCAGTGAGGAGACCAGAATGACATTGGTGCAGGGACTTAGCTTGGTTGGGCGCACAAGCCCGCAAGGCTTGGCGCTTGCTGTGTTGGCCATGTTGCCGCCGATCCTGCTTGTGGTGTTCTGTCAGAAAGCTTTTGTGAAAGGGCTGACTGACGGGCGTCAGTGATCACTGAGAAATCTCAAAGAGACCATAATTTCTGTCTTCTTTGAGACAGCGCTGCTTTGCGACCTTGCTACTTCTGTGTGGGTTACAGGTATCTTGCGAGCTTTGCTCCAGATGCATCTCACGGAAGAAGGTCTCGGAATGATAATGCGTGGTTTCAAAGCACTTGCTGTTGTTGCTTCAATCGGTTTTGCCGGGTTGGTCTCTCAAAGCCCTGCTTATGCATGGGGTGAGTTGAGCTGCTCAGATCTGAATGCGACTATTTCAGACATCGATGATATTTCCGATGAAGTCTTCTTTGAAGGTAGCGTTCGTGCTGGCTCAAGTGCTGATGGCGTTCTGGGTCACCTGATTGATGTGGGTCGCTTGCTGAGCGAGCTGGAGGGTGATGGAAAACTGGACCGCGCGGTTGACCGGCTGGAAGATGCATGGATCGATGAGGACTGGAGCGGCTACTCCTTTGCTCTGGATGATATCGCAGATCGTTTGGACTACTTTTACTATCGCGACTGCTGAGCAAGTGCCTCAGCTTTCGAGCGATGCGACCAAGTCCGGCCATGTGCCGGGCTTTTTTGTGATCTGCCTCGTGATCTCATGATGCGGCGCTGAAGTAGTCTTCTCGCAGCAGCGCGGTGCCGTCTGATTGCAGAACCCAGAGTTCTTTAGAGATGTTGCCGTGGGCTTTGTTCATCTTCCAGTCGGAAGAAAGGATTGCGGAGCTTTCGCCTGATGCGACGATTTTGGGGTTGATGTACTCGATTTTTGAGAAGCCTTCGCGAATGAGCATTTGCCAGAATTCGAGAATTTCGGCTCGTCCGTGATAGGTGCCAAACGGTTTGGCCTCCATAACAGCGTTTGCCTCATAGCAGTTGGCACAAGCTTGAGCATCACCCGCATTGAACGCGTTCTGCCACTTCTGGCTGGCCTCTTTAACTGCTGCTTCCAACTCACTGTTCATCATTGGACTCCAAAGCTCGGGCGCTTGCGCCTCTTTGTTTGGACGTAGGATGAAGAGCGAATCTTGATTAGAAATGGACGTATATGGCATTCCTGAAAGTACCACCTATGAAAGGTGAAGTCCGTCTTTCAAATGTGGTAGGCGGATTTGAACCGACTAGTAAGCTGGGGTATCAACATTCCTAAGCTTTTGGGTTGCTTTGATTTTGTAGTATTTAGCGTTTGAACACAGAGCTATCTATTGAGAGAAAATGATAGGCTGGCAAATGCTGCCATAGAAAAAGCCCGGCGGTGGTTGCCGGGCTTTGTGATTTCATCTTTTAGTTCTGGGAGGGTGTTTTGATCCTCCCAGAATTGGTGCGAACTCAGAGACGCTGGGAGCCGGTTCCGAATTCTGGATAGGCTTCTACACCAATCTCGGCTTTGTCGAGGCCCATGGCTTCATCTTCTTCTGTAACACGCAGGCCGACCACCAACTGGATTGCGTACCAGACAATGGTGGAGGCCACGAAGGTGAAGATGCCGACGGCTGCAACGCCGATGAATTGGGTAACGTAAGACGTGTCAGAGTTGGACAGCGGCACGATGAGCGTTCCCCAGATGCCAGCCAACAAGTGAACCGGGATTGCACCAACCACATCATCAATCTTCAACTTGTCGAGCATTGGCACTGCAAAGACGACAATTGCGCCACCGACGCCACCAATGATGACGGACTGGAGCACGCTCGGAGCCAGTGGTTCAGCGGTGATGGAAACAAGACCAGCCAATGCACCGTTCAGAGCCATTGTAACATCGACCTTCTTGTAGAGGGCCTGTGTCAGGGCAATTGCGGTGACCACGCCGCCCGCAGCAGCCATGTTGGTGTTTGCGAAGATGCGGGAGATGTCTGTGACATCGCCAATGGTGCCCATTGCGAGCTGGGAAGCGCCGTTGAAGCCGAACCAGCCGAGCCACAGAATGAAGGTGCCCAGAGTTGCCAGTGGCATAGAGGAACCCGGCATGACGTAGACCTGACCGTTTTTGCCGTACTTGCCTTTACGCGCGCCGAGGATGATTGCGCCGGACAGTGCTGCCCAGCCACCAACGGAGTGGACGAGAGTGGAACCAGCAAAGTCGGCAAAGCCCATTTCAAAGAGCCAGCCAGCACCCCACTGCCAGGAGCCGGTGATTGGGTAAAGAACACCTGTGAGGATGACAACGAAGATCAGGAAAGCCCAGAGCTTGATGCGCTCTGCCATGGTGCCCGATACGATGGAGGCTGTGGTTGCGCAGAAGACCATCTGGAAGAACCAGTCGGACGCTGTCGAGTAGCCTGCGTCCAGAGCGTTGCCACCGACAGGGTCAAAGGAGTATGGGCCAAAGGAACCCATGAAGCCGCCATCAACGCCAGTGTACATGAGGTTGTAGCCGGTGATCCAGAACATCAGGCCAGCGATGGAGTACAGGGCGATGTTCTTAAGGCACTGCATGGAGACGTTTTTGGTGCGGACGAGTCCAGCTTCAAGCATGGCGAAGCCTGCAGCCATCCACATCACCAGAAAGCCGCCAATCAGGAAGAGCAGGGTGTTGAAGATGTAAGCGGTGTCGACAGCTAAGGCATACTTTTCTTCTGCCATGACTGGACCTGCGGAAAGTGCCAGGAGTGAGCCTGCGGCAACAAGGGTGGAGGCGCGTTTCATATTCTCTGTCCCCTTCATTTCATTATATTGCTTCTGCGTCGGCTTCGCCGGTGCGAATGCGGACGACCTGATCAATGGAGTAGACGAAGATTTTGCCGTCACCGATCTGACCGGTCTTCGCTGCGCTACCAATGGCTTCGACAACTTTGTCTACCATGTCTGCTGCAACTGCGACTTCGACCTTTAGTTTTGGGAGGAAGGTGACGGCGTATTCTGTGCCGCGGTAGATTTCGGTGTGCCCCTTCTGCCGGCCATAGCCTTTGACTTCGGTTACCGTGAGCCCCTGGATGCCTAAAGTGGTGAGTGCGTCGCGCACTTCATCCAACTTAAAGGGCTTGATGATTGCCATAATGATTTTCATGTCAGATTCCCGTTCCCCTCTCTCATCGATTGCGCCGTAAAGAGTTCTGGAGACCTCTTTGGGACCGGGAAAGTTGCCAGTTATCTGGTCGTTCTCAGAATGCCCGGCCGGCACACTTGCCCTCTCTCTTTCAAGGAGCGTGCCAGTTTTGAGAAATATCGATTTTTACGTAGATTTTGGAGGACGGAGGTGTTGGAATAAACTTGAAAATTCAGCGGCTTGATTGAAATTAAATTTTCTTGTTGTGACGTTGAAGTAGCTGGGAGGCGCAGAATGTGACTGTCAATAAAATAAGCAGAGCCATAAAATGACTCTGCCTATTTTGTAATCATGTATGGTATGTGTTTAATTTTTGATCAGATTGCTTATGCTCTGAAACCACCAGAGGCGAGAAACTCAGTTTCTTCTGGTGTTGAGGTTCGACCGAGCACTTCGTTGCGGTGAGGAAAGCGGCCAAACCGGCGGATCACGTCCATATGGATCAGCGCGTAATGGTAGGTGTCCTGATCGCCAAGACCGCGGAACAGGTCTACGCTCAAATCCTGCATGTCCATCTCTTCAGAATGCTCAAATGGCAGGAAGAAGAACATGCGATAGCCCATAGGAAAGGCGGTATGGAAGTTCTTGTTCAATGATTCAAGAGCGACTTTTACAGCTTTGGGATCGGATGCAAATGCTTTTGAGGAGCCGCGGTAGATGTTGCGCGGGAATTGGTCGAGCAGCAAAAGGAGGGCCAAAGTGCCGTGAGGCGTCGCTGTCCAGGTGTCGTAATCTCCGCGATTGGCGGCTTCTACGTCGGCTTCAAAGTTCTCACGAATTTCTTGATCGAACGCTTCGCCGCCGTTGAACCATTTGGGGCCGCCTGCCGTCCACCAGAAGTTCAGAATCTCAAGCGCTTTGCTGGTCTCTGTTTTTCCGTCCAGTTCCATCGTCGCCATGGTCTACTCCCCAATATTCACTTTACTGTTGCGCAAAGTTCCGTTAGCCCAGCATCAAACACAGTGCCACTCTCGAGTACCTGGTGAAACATTGGTGGAAGATTCAAATATTTTGGACCTGAGAGGTCTCAACTGCCCACTGCCGGTGATGAAGACGCGCAAGCATCTTAAGCGTATGGCAAAAGGCGAGCAGCTTGTTGTGAAAGCTACTGATCCAATGTCTGCAATCGATATTCCACATATGTGCCAGCAAGACGGCCATGTGCTGATTGAGAATAAGATGGTAGGTGACGTGCGTCAGTTCAAGATTGAATGCTAATTGCACTCTTCTTGAAGGCGATTAAGCGTCGCAAAGCCTGTCCAGTTTGCGGGCAAGCTTGAAATCCAGCTCGGTCAGCCCACCTGCATCATGGGTGGTAAGTAACACATCCACTTTGTTGTAGGTGTTCGTCCATGTAGGATGGTGGTTCATCTTTTCTGCCAGAATTGCAGCGCTGGCCATGAAGCCAAATGCGCGTGCAAAGGACCGGAAGGTGAACGTGCGTTCTATCGCGTTGCCATCTTCAGACAAGGTCCAATGCGGTAATTCTGCGAGGGCAAATTCTTTTGCGGTAGAGGTCAACAGCTCGGGCACAAGACCACCTTTGGTTTTGTTGCAAGGGGTGTCTCAGATTTAGTAGGTTTTTCTGACTCGCAAAATCCATGGATATTTGAGTAGATCAGCGCGAAAGTCTGGAGCAAAGATTGCGGCTGGGTTAAATATTCTGGCAGTCAGATTTGGAGGGAGCAGTGGTCTTGTTGCAGTGTCGTGTACTGTTTGTGTGTCTTGGCAATATTTGTCGTAGCCCATTGGCAGAGGGTGTCTTCCGTCATCATGTCAAACAAGCTGGACTGGAAGAGCAGATTTACGTGGACTCCGCGGGAACTGCGAACTGGCATAGTGGCAAAAAACCGGATATCCGCAGCATCCAGACAGCGCAAAAGCATGGCGTTGATATTTCTAAACAAGAAGCGCGCCAGCTGGTTGATGAGGATTTCGAGAAGTTTCATTACATCATTGCGATGGATGCCAGCAATCTAGCGAACATCCAGTCCAAAGCGCCGTATTTGCATACAGCAAATGTGCGCTTGCTGCTTCAGGATGAGCAGAAGGATGTGCCTGATCCGTATTACGGAGCGAATGAAGGCTTTGATGAGGTGTACGATTTGGTGAGCAACGGGACTTACAATCTGCTTCAGGAGATCCGCGAGGAGATGGAGCCGACCGAGATCTAGGCTCTTTGCAGGACATTGAAGAAAAGCTCCGCAGATGGTTGCGGAGCTTTTTTGTTTTGGGCTGATTATTTGAATTTGCGCAGGAAGCTTTTGCTGCTTCGTGCGCACCAGCATGCAGCGCGACCAAGTTTGGCACGCAGCCAGTTGCCACCTTTGGTGAAGGAGGTGTCCAGGTTAGTTGGCTGGGCCCATGTTGGCGTGCGCTGGTACAGGTAGTGATAGACGCCCACAACTACGAGCATGGTGATGCCCCAGGAGAGGAGGGTGTCTGAAAAGAAGTGTCCGCCGAAAGCCACACGGTTGGCGGAAAGGAAAAAGACCAATGTCCCGATGGCTGTCGCCAGAGGAGTGCGCCAGGATTTGGGGGCGATAAAGACCAGCACGAACAACCAGATGGATGCTGATGCCTCACCGGATACAAACGAGCAGTTACTATCACAATGGTTAGTCGGTTGCCACACGCCGATGAATGGCAGGTCTCCGCCGAAGATTTCCGTTTCGCGCGGGCGTGGGCGACCCCACAGGTTCTTGAAGAACGCGTTGACGACGAGGCCCGGTCCGAGAATGAGTGTGGATACGACAAAGATCGGGTGGCGCAAATCCATCAGCGCTTTCAGCTTTGGAAATGCGAGCTTGAAGAGCATCACAAACAAGGACAGGCCTGCGACCCACTGGAAGATATAGACGCCGAAGTATCGCAGACCGCGCCAAAACGGGTCTTTCGAAATAGGGAAACTGCCTTCGCCGTCATAAAAGAAGGTGGAGGCCCAGATATCCAGTCTCGGGAAAATCAAGAAGATTGCTGAGACGACAAGGATATATGTCAGGATTGCCGTGAACGGGCGTTCACCGCAGAAACTAATGATTTTATTTAGGATTGAAGTCTTCGAACCGTCTTTTGCCACGGGAATTCCTGAGTTCGCTCTTTTGGGTTACAAGGCGGTATACTTGTTTTCGAAGGTTGCGCCAATGTGCTGCCTTGAAATTCCATTGGTGCTCAGCAAGATTACGTCTCGCAGTGCCAAACCCCCATATAGGGGCCTGTGAGATAAATTCAAATTGTTTCCATTGCCGTAGGTTGGGTCTTACCGGTCTATTGGATCAGAAAGAGAATAAATGCCTCGGCTCGCGTTTTATTATGAATTTGCCAGCCCATACTCCTACCTGACCGCAGCACGTATTGAACAGCTTGCGAAAGACAGGGGCATCGATATTGATTGGCGGCCCTTTCTGTTGGGACCGATCTTCCGGCGTCAGGGGATAGAGAGCTCTCCATTTTTAGAGAACCCGAAGAAGGGGGCTTATATGTGGAGGGATGTTGCACGTACCGCTGCAAACCTTGGGTTGCCCTGGAAGAAGCCACAGATCTTTCCACAGCACAGCCTACTTGCCTCTCGCATTGCTTTTGCGGGACGTAAGGAACCGTGGATCGGTGCGTTTACCCGCGCTGTGTTTCACATGGCTTTTGTGCTGGATGAGGATATCTCCAAACCAGAGCTGATGATTGCCTTGTTGCGTGAGCTGGATCTGGATGCAGATAAGGTCATGCGGCAGGCTGAAACCACTGAGGTCAAGATTGGGTTGCGGGCAGCGGTTGCAGAGGCAGAAGTGCTGGGGGTTTTTGGAGCACCAAGCATGATCACTGAAAAGGGCGATCTTTACTGGGGCAACGACCGCCTTGATGAGGCGTTGGATGCCTCCTTTGTGCGGATTGGTTAGCTTGCCTTCTGAAGCGTACTTTCCAGAAGGCTATAGAGTGCGGATGGATTGATTGGCTTTTCCAGAATTTGCGTGAAGCCTTGTTTGAAGAGTGCAGGGCGGTCTTCTGGGGCGATGCTTGCTGTGATCGCGAAACTGGCTTTATCTTTTGCGTATCCGTTTGCCTGCATCTGAGTAAGCGTTTCTGAACCGCTCATTTCCGGCATGTTCAAATCCAGAAAAATCAGGTCGGATGGAGTTTTTGACTGTACAGCTAACGCCTGCTTTCCACTGTCTGCAATGCGCACTGTCAGGCCAAATGATGAGAAGATTGCTGCCAGCAATTCCCGGTTTGGCTCATTGTCGTCAACCACTAGCACAGAGCCAGAAAGCTTGGAGCGTGTCATATTCTGGGCTGGAGTTGAAAGCTGCTGTGTCTGCTCGATCTCTTGGATTGGCAAAACCAGCTCAAAACAAGCTGCATGCCCGGTGTTGGTGACGAGCCTCAGGTCTCCCTGATGGTCGCAGGCAAGGTGCCGTGCACTCCAGAGCCCGAGGCCGTGGCCGTCGGACTTACGTTTTGGCGTTGGGGCGGCGTCCAGATGTGAAGCTTGCTCTGGTGTCAGGCCTGGGCCAGCATCCTTGAGTGTTACCACGATGTTGGGTTGATGATTTGAGAACTTGATATGTGCGCTGAGCGTGATGGTGCCCGTATTGCTGTACAGAATTGCATTATCAACCAGGACTGCGAGAATGCGCTGCAGCTCATCTGACTGGGTTTGGTAGGCCGACATGGCTTCTCGTGACCAGCGGTGGGTGAGGGTGTGACCAGAGCTTGCAGCTTGCGGTGTAAACAAATCTGCAATGTAGGTGAGCTGATCCAAAAGTGATTTTGCTTGAGGCCCTGCCTTGCTTGTTGCGTGGCTATGGTGCTCAGCCTGTGTGTTTGCACCCAGGATCGCACCAGTCAGCTCCTCAAGCGAATTGATGGCTGTTTGCAGAGTGTTCAGGTGATGTTGCTGCTGATCGCTGAGTGGTTCCTGTGCGATCAGGTCAGAAGCCGTTTTCATGGCAGACAGCGGTGTCTTCAGGTCGTGCACCAGCCTTGCAACATCCTGCTTTGGAGCCGGTTTTGGCGCAGGCATGAGATAACTCCTTGATCAATCCTCGAAGAAGAGCCTAAAACACTGGCAGAAAAAGTTCGCCCAGTTCTGGCAAGGATCCACCGAGATTTTGTTTTTTGCTGCTGCAAGCGCGTATGCTTGCGCTCTGGGAGAGTGCTGTACGGTGGAAAGAGAGCGGACACGGAATGCTGTTTAGTACGCTGCAAGTGGTGTTTCCCATTTTTGCGACAGTGGGTGTGGGCTATGGGTTTGGATATGCCGGACTACTGAGCAAGCGGGTTGGCGACAACCTCAGTACCTTCTGTATCACCGTGCTTATTCCGGTTCTGATCTTCCGCACTCTGGCGACATCTGACCTTGCCGGACTGAGCCCATGGGCGCTTTGGGGCACCTATTACACAGCACTGGCAACCAGTGCCGTGCTGGGTGGCTATATGGTGCGCAAGGTGTTTGGTCGGGAAGCAAGAGCTGCTTGTATTGGCGGGTTCTCTGCGGCGTTCTCCAACATGTCGTTGGTGGGTATCCCAGTAATCACCTCAGCCTTTGGACAAGAGGCGTTGGTTCCTATTTCGCTGATCATCTCCGTGCATGCACCGTCCGTAACACTGGTGTTTGTGTTGGCGATGGAGCGGGCGGTCGTGGTGGATGGCTATCAGGAAGCGCGGCCTTTCAAAGACGTTATGCATTCGCTGTTCACCACGCTGATCAAGAGCCCGCTGGTCATCGCGATTTTGCTGGGCGTGGGCTGGAACTTCTCGGGCTATGAGTTGCCTGTGTTGCTGGATGGTGTGCTGCATCCTCTGGCAAAAGCTGCCAGCCCCGTTGCGCTGTTCTCTGTTGGTATGACACTGCTCAACTATGGTGTGCGTGGAAATATTGCCATTGGCAGCGTGTTGAGTTTGCTCAAGATTGTGCTGATGCCCGCGCTGGTGCTGGCTCTGGGTGCTTATGTCTTTCCGCTCTCACCGCTTTGGGTGGCGGTGGCGACACTGGCGGCGGCCTGCCCAACCGGTGTTGTGGCTTACCTTTATGCCAGCCAGTTTGGAACCGGGCACGCCATGAGTGCGAACTCCATCAGCCTGACGACCATTTTCTCAATAATCACAATGAGCTTCTGGCTTTGGATCTTAAACTTTCTGGGCTACTAAGAAGGTCTTGCACCCTCTTTCGAGTTTCCCATGATTGTTCAGGTCTTTTTCGTCGTCTTTCCGATCTTTGCTCTTGTTGGCATTGGCTATGTTGTAGCAAATGTTGGATATCTGGATCGCAGTCTTGGCGATATTCTGAGCAAGTTCTGCGTGAACCTTCTCATTCCTATCCTGTTGTTCCGTAGCCTTGGTTCCGCTGACCTGGATGGCATTTCGCCTTGGGGGTATTGGGCGACTTACTACGGTTCCATGATTGTGGTTGCTTTTCTGGGTGGCCTGCTTGTCCGCATTGGGTTTAAGCGTGAAGCACGTGCAGCTGTGATTGCCGGGCTGACGGCGTCTTTCTCCAACACCGTGTTGGTTGGTATTCCATTGATAGATGCGGTTTATGGAGCTGAGGGAACGCTTTTGATTTCGCTTCTCATTGTGTTCCACGCACCGCTAACCGCGCTGACGTCTTCTGTGTTGATGGAGCGTGCGGTGGTGATTGATGGTCATAAGGCGCCGCGCTCTAAGAAAGAGCTTCTGATTGCAATTGGCAAAGGCTTGTTGGCGAACCCGATCCTGTATGGTGTTGTGGGTGGGCTGCTCTGGAATGTATCAGGTTTGGAAATTCCAAAGTTTACTGATGACGTTTTGGCGCCACTTGCGAAAGCTGCCTCACCTGTGGCGCTGGTCGCAGTGGGGATGAGCATGGTGAACTACGGTATTCGAGGTAATCTGGCGATTGGTAGCGTGCTGGCGATCATCAAGTCGATCCTAATGCCGTTTGTTGTGTTTGTTGTTGCTGCACACGTGGTGGGCCTGCCCTCTGTCTGGGTGGGGGTTGCAACGTTGATCGCAGCGTGCCCGACAGGCGTGTTCTCCTTCATCATGGCCAACCAGTTTGGCACCGGTCATGCCATGTCCACCAACGGCATCGCAATCACCACAGGCATATCGGTCTTCACCGTAAGCTTCTGGCTCTGGTTCATTCAGGTGCAGGGGTATTGAGAAAGTTTGTTTCCATATTATGAGGCTCAAATAAGTGATTGATCGCTGTCTGATATTCGATCTGGACGGAACACTGGTAGACAGTGAGCCGTTATGTTCTCAAGCCTTTTTGGATTTGCTGCCCGAGATTAATTTGCCACTCTCAGAACTGATGAAGCGTTTTAGAGGGCGCAAGCTTTCTGGAATTTTGGCAGACATTGAAAGCATTCTTGAACGAAGCCTGCCAGATAGTTTTGAGAGAGACTATCGTGCGAGAGTGGATCAATTGTTCAAGACAGAGTTAGAGGCATTCCCGGGTGTTATCGCGGCTCTCTCCGAAATATCAGCTCCGATGTGTATTGCTTCGAGCGGGCCTAAGGCGAAGATTGAATCAGCTTTGGAAAAAACGGGCTTGAAAAGCTTCTTTGGTTCCAGAATTTTTAGTTCGTATGAAGCTGGAATCTGGAAACCTGATCCTGGGCTTTTCCTACATGCCGCTCAGGTTATGCAATTCTCACCAGAACGTTGTGTTGTGGTTGAAGACAGTGAGGTTGGAATTTGTGCTGCGAAGACGGCAGGGATGAGTGTTTTGATGTTCTGTGATCAGCCTGATCATGAAGCAACAGCAGAAACTTTCGGTTCCTACAGGCAGCTCCCGAGAGTTCTCTCCTCAATGCCTTCTAAACCTTAAAGACCCAGCTTCTCTCTGATTTGTTCAGGAGTGACGCCGCTTGCTCGTAGTTCGCGGAGGGAAGTGTCCTTGGCGGATTTGGCGAGTTTGCGGCCTGTTTTGTCGAGAATGAGGTTGTGATGTTCGTAGTGCGGTTCTGGCAAATCCAGGAGGGTTTGCAGCAGGCGGTGGACGCTGGTGGCGTGGTAGAGGTCTTTGCCGCGCAGAATGTGGGTGATGCCTTGTAGGGCATCATCTACGACTACTGAGAGGTGATAGCTGGTTGGGGTGTCTTTGCGGGCAAGGACGACATCGCCCCAGGCTGCCGGGTTGGCCTGAATTTTTCCGTGATGTGCTTCGTTCCAACTGAGAGATGTTCCCGCTAGCTCAATGGCTTTGGCCATGTTGAGGCGCAGGGCGTAAGGCGCATCGGAGTTCTGAAGGGCTTTTTGTTCTTGTTCTGAGAGAACGCTGCTGTCTCCGGGGTAAAGTGGGGCGCCGTCAGGGTCTCGTGGCCATGGCGTGTCCGAGGCATCCTGCTCTGCGACGAAGCGTTTGATCTGGGCGCGGGTGAGGTAGGCTTTGTAGACAAGGCCCATTGCTTCCAGCTGTGCGAGTGCCTTGGCGTACTCGCTGAAATGCTCTGATTGCCTGCGAACTGGCGTTTCCCAGTGCAGGCCCAGCCATTTCAGGTCTTCCAGCATATCTTCTTGCAGTTGCGGGGTGCAGCGGACTGTGTCGATATCTTCGATGCGCAGTAGGAACTTTCCGCCGTTTTGCTTTGCAGCTTCATCGTTGAGGATGGCCGAATAGGCATGGCCAAGGTGGAGGTGGCCGTTGGGTGAAGGGGCAAAGCGATAGACAGGCGAGTTCATTTGCGAAATGGTTCTACTTGGAATATGGACAGCTTGTTATTAGAGCATCTTTGCTTGCTTGAGGAGGGGGCGTTGAGACCTATAAATACGCTTGAGGATATTGAGCGGGAGCTCGCGTCTCTTGTACAGTTAGATGAGCGGCTTGTTCGCGTTGCTGATGTTGCAGGTGAGGTGCCTTTGCGTCGGCGCTCAGCTGATTTTGCCGGACTTTGCAATATCGTGGTCGCGCAGTTGCTTTCTGTGGCGGCTGCGGCAAGCATCTGGGCAAGGTTGGAGGCACTGGTGGTGCCATTTGAGCCGGATGTGCTGCTTTCCAAAAGCGATGAGGAACTGCTGGGAGTTGGGCTTTCCAATGCCAAGCTGCGAACATTGAAGGCCATTGCAGAAGAGCTGAAGGCTGGTTTGTGTTTGAACGAGGCGGTGGACTGGCCGGGTGAGGTAGCACACAAGCGGCTTTGTGAGATTAAGGGCATCGGCCCTTGGTCCGCAGATATCTTCCTGCTGTTTTGCGCTGGGCATCCGGATGTGTTTCCGGTTGGTGATGTGGCTTTGCAGGCGGCTGTGCAGCATGCGTTTGATCTGGAAGAGCGCCCCAAGGGAAAGGTGCTTGCCGAAATTACTGAGGCGTGGTCTCCTCATCGTGGAACTGCGGCGCGTTTGTTCTGGTCTTATTATCGCGTGATGAAAGAAGGACGCGAGACCCTGCCAGTTTGAAGGGGGCTGAGCCAATCATGAAATGGGGAGCTGCTTGATGGAATCCAATGATTTTGTGGGTGCTATGGACGCACAGATTGAACTGCTTCGCGATGGGAAGCCGCTTGAAGCGTTTGATGCATTCTTTGCGTCCTCTGTGCAGATGTATGCCAATGATGTGCTGTTTGCGGATGGCGCTGCTGAAGGTCGTGCCAAGCAAGAGCCGTTTATCTCAGCAGCGCAATCCATCATTGGCAAGATTGAAGATGTTGTGATTGATGAGGCGCGTGGTTTATGCGCCTTCCGTAATCTCAGCCAGTTTGTAGATGGTGCTGGTGTGTTGCAGCAGATTGACGGTTTGTGCTGGCAGCGCTGGGATGCTGGTAAGGTTGTTGAAGAGCGCTATTATGATGGTGAGGTGATGCGCACCCTTTTGAAGGATGATCTGCTTCAAGACCTTGCTGGTCATATGACGATGAAAGAGGCTGAATGAGTATGCACGAGCTTGAGTGCATCCGCTTGGAGCCGAGCCATGCGCCGGTGCGCAAACTGTTGGTGTTGTTGCATGGGTATGGCGGTGATGCTGGGGACATGGAGCCGACGGCGCGTGCCTTGCGCGACGAGCTGCCTGAAACCGCTGTTGTTTGCCTGAATGGGCCAGAGCCATGCGCACATTGGGTTGAGGGGCGGCAGTGGTTTGCGGCCACTGAGTTTGATGCGCGGGAAGTCTGGATTGGTGTGCAGGCCGCTGCGCCGTTGATCAACCAGGTGCTGGATGCCGAGCTGGAGCATTATGGTCTGCTGGAGCGTGACATGGTGCTGGGTGGCTTTTCGCAGGGTGCTATGGTTGCTTTGCATGTTGGACCTCGGCGTTTTTCAGAGGCGGCAGGCCTGCTGAGTTTCTCCGGTGTTTTGGGTGGACCTGAGCATCTGGTGGAGCAGATGGTGGTGCGGCCTCCAGTGATGCTTCTGCATGGCAGTGAGGATGATGTGGTGGCGGCGGCGTATCTTGGGACTGCTCAAACGGCGCTGGAGAATGCAGGGTTTGATGTGGAAGCGCATGATCTGGCGAGGTTGGATCACTCCATCAATGGTGAGGCACAGGCATTGGCGCTCCGGTTCCTGAAAGAACGGTTTGGAATTTCAGCGCCAACCACTATCTAAAGGAAGCACAGGCCGGAGGAGGGGTTATATGTTGCAAAGTAAGCGTGCAAAGCAATTTCAGAGTTTTTTGGATGATCGTGGACTTGGGTTGAAAGTCGTTGAGCTGCCGGAGTCTTCACGTTCTGCTGCAGAGGCTGCGCAGGCGCTGGGCTGCGCTCAGGAACAGATTGTCAAATCCCTTGTCTTTCAGAAGCTGGATACCGAGGAAGCTATTTTGGTGCTGGCGAGCGGGACGAACCGCGTCAACGAAGACGCTATTTCTACAGTTGTCGGCGGGCCGATTGGGCGGCCTGATGCCAAGTTCGTCAGAAACGTCACCGGGTTCTCAATTGGCGGTATCCCACCGCTGGGACATAAGCAGGAGCTGACGGTTTTCGTGGATGAAGATCTGTTGAGCTTTGATGAAGTGTGGGCTGCTGCCGGAACGCCGAATGCAGTGTTCATGATGCCCGGAAATTTGCCGGACATTTTGGGAGACCATCAGGTCATCTGCGTGAAGTAGCAGGCTACATTCTGTCTTCGACTGGCCAATGAACGTAGGCTAGGATCCAGAGGAAGATCAGGTTGACCAGGGGAATGAAAGCCAGAATGGTCCAGATCCTTGAAAAGCCGAGACGGTTCAGGATTCTGGCGATTGGAATGACAACAACCAGTATCCAGACGATCATAATGACAACTTGCCAAAGAGCGAAGCCTTCCATCATCATTTCATGATCCATGTAATGACCTCCTGTCCATCTGCTTCAGGACCAACTATCTGTTTGATAGTTACAAAGGTCAAAGAAAATATTTATTGATTACAATTGCTTATGACTAATTCATGGGCATTTTTTTAGGGGAAGTCGTAAAGACCTATTCCTCCGACAAATGAGGGTACGATGAGCACCGCGCTGATTATTATTGATGTCCAGAAATACTTATTTGATGTGGAGCCGCACCCGTTTGAGCGGGATGAAACGATTGCCCGTATCAACAGACTGAGCGCAAAAGCTCGTGAAGCAGATGTACCAGTTATCGTTGTTCAGCATGAACGTACAAACCATCAATTGGCTTATGGTTCTGAGGGATGGGAATTGCCGGATGATCTTGTTGTAACGGACAGTGATTTGAAGGTGCGGAAAACTGCACCGGATTCCTTCTACAAAACCAATCTGAAAGAGTTGTTGGATGAGCGCGGCATTACGGATCTGACGATCTGCGGGTTTGCTTCAGAGTTTTGCGTAGATACCACGTTCCGCCGTGCGGCTTCGCTTGGGTTTAACCTGCGACTGGTGAATGATGCGCACACCACGCACGACAAAGAGCATGCTACTGGACAGCAAATCAGAGCGCATCACAACAACACGCTGATTTATCTTCGTGGATATGAGGGCAGTATTACCGCCCTTCCAGAGGTTGACGTTGAATTTGCGCAGGCAGTGACGGCTTAACTTTCGCGATCTGCGATGTAGCGGGCCAGCGTCTTCAAGGTGTTGGCCTTTGCACCGTATGGCTCCAGCAGTTCATCTGCTTCTGCAATCAAGCGTGAGAGCTCTTGACGGGTGTGGCTTTCACCCAGCAGGCTGACGAGGGTTGCTTTGCCAGCTTCTGCATCTTTGCCCGTTGCCTTGCCAACCACTTCTGCATCGCCAGTCAAGTCCAGCAGGTCATCTGCCAGCTGGAACGCCAGACCGATGATTTCGCCAAAACGGGTGAGGCGAGCGATGTCGTCTTCTGTGGCATTTGCGAGCATTGCGCCTGCACGGCATGCATAACGAATGAGGGCGCCGGTCTTCATCGCCTGTAGCTGACGGATCTCAGCTTCTGTTCTGTCGCGATGTTCAGAGGCCAGGTCGAGCATCTGGCCGCCTGCCATACCGCCGATGCCGGATGCGCGGGCGAGTTCCCGAGACAATCGCAGACGAATGGCCGGATCAGGATGCACCTGCTCATCAGCAATGAAATCAAATGCGATCGTGAGCAGTGCATCCCCTGCAAGGATCGCCGTTGCCTCGTCAAATGCCTTATGGGTTGTTGGACGGCCACGACGCACATCGTCATCATCCATTGCAGGCAGGTCGTCATGGGCGAGGGAGTAGCAGTGAATGCATTCCAGTGCTGACGCAGCTACAAGCGTGCCTTCATCTTCGTGACCGAACAAACGGGCAGCTTCCACCATGAGAACCGGGCGCAGGCGCTTGCCGCCGGACAGCGCTGCATAGTTCATCGCTTCTAACAAGCGTTCAGGGCGGGCTAACTCCTCAGAACGAACTGTCTCCCCTAAAAGAGAGGTGAGCTTTTCTTCAAGAGACTGAGCGGTTTCGGTGATGACCGATTTTAAAGCAACAGACACAGAACCCCATCCCAAACGAGCAATTAAAATACAACAGATTTGAAAGTGCTTACCTATTCGACAGATAGCACGTTGATCGTTTGTCCCGAAAACAGCCCAACGTCAAGTTAAATGGCGTGTTACCGTAAGGTTCCTGCGGATTTTCGCCCCGTAAATATTCGGGTGAGATTTCCTGCGGAGTTGCCTTGTGGCTGTTTTTTTCTTTAGGTTAAATCTAAAGTTACCTAAGGTCATATAATAAGAGCCTCGCAATAAGGCGCCCTAGTAAGTCAGCTATAAGAGATGATAGGGGGAATAGAAATGCGTGCACTTTCGAAGATTTTGTCGAGCTTTGTCCAGAAAGGGCAACTTGTAATTTTTGACGCCAAAGACAAAAAGCATGTTTTTGGTAGCGATGAAAGCGGCCCCTCCGCTGCATTGCGTTTTCACAGTCAGAAGCTTCCTTATACACTTCTGATTGATCCTGAGCTGAAAGCAGCCGAAGCCTATATGGATGGCTTGATCACCATGGAGCCAGGTCACACTTTGAATGATCTGGTTGCTGTGTTCATGGCGAATGACGGCCTGCTTACAGAACATCCTATTCAACGAATTCTAACCTTCATGAAGGACGGTCATACGCGGCGACGTCTTGGCTTGAACCTGAAGAAAAACAAAGCGCAGGTGCGTCATCACTACGATCTGTCGACGGACTTGTATCGGCTGTTTCTGGATGACGGGCTTAATTATAGTTGCGCTTATTACCGGACACCTGAAGACACACTTGAAGAAGCCCAACAGGCCAAGCTGGACCATCTTGTTGCCAAGCTGGACCTGAAGCCAGGCATGTCAGTGCTTGAAATTGGCGGTGGTTGGGGTTCTCTGGCTATTCGCATGGCGCAGACTGGTGCGCAGGTGACTTCTCTCAACGTCTCTACCGAGCAGATCAAAATTGCTGAGGAGCGGGTGAAAGCTGCCGGTCTTGAGGGCAAGGTTGATTTTGTCTGTCTGGACTACAACGAGTTTGAAGGTGAGTTTGATCGCGTTGTTTCTGTCGGCATGATGGAACATGTTGGCCATGGCAATCTGGGTGCTTACTTTGCTAAGGTCAGAGATTGTCTGAAGCAGGATGGCTATGCCGTCATTCACTCGATTGGTCGCAGTGGACCTCCGGGTGTGACTGGCCCATTCCTGAGCAAGTACATCTTCCCAGGTGGGTATTGTCCTGCTCTTTCAGAGACTTTTGCCGATATCGAGAAAACGGGTCTTTGGGTCTGTGATAACGAGATTTTACGGCTGCACTACTATTACACCCTGAGAGACTGGCGCCTTAATTTTGAGCGTAACCGGGACAAGATCAAAGAGCTGTATGACGAGCGCTTCTGCAAAATGTGGGAGTTCTATCTGTCAGGCTGCGAAATGAACTTCCTGCACGGGCGGCTCATGGTGTTCCAGTTGATCCTGTCTAAAGAACGGGATGCCGTACCGATCATCCGTGACTTCATTGGTGACAATGAGCAGGCGATGATTTCTCATCGTGATGATCGCAGAAAAACGGCATAAGTTGCTCTGCGCTAAAGAGATGGCTCCGGAATTAGTTCCGGGGTTTGTTGGGGTGGATCATTGACGCCCAGTGAAATCATTGGCTACTTTCCCGATGATTAAAATGCATGGGTGAAAGCAGGTCGTTGGTGTTTGATGATATTACATTGCCCTCGCAAAGGCGGCGAGAGGGCATTTTCAATTTTTCCGAACCGGGTAAGTCGACAGCCTATGCCGTTTTGTTTGCGCTGTTGCTTGGTCAGTTCGCAGCGCATCGGTTTTATCTGCGTAAGCTTGGCAGTGCCGTTGTCATCAACTGCCTGAACATTACGGCAGTTTTGATCCTGATCCCGTTGCTCATGGGATTGGAGGGGCTTAATTTGATTGCTGATCTGACGATAGGCGAGTGGATCGGCTTCGGTGTTGCCATCGGTATGGCGATGATCGCAAACATCTGGGTGTTTATTGATCTGATCGTGCTGATTATATTGCTTGTGCGAGAGAGTTTTTAGGGCAGAGTGTTGCTAAGGCTTGACCCTTTCACGATTGCCTAGGATGAATTCATAGCCCCTAGTTAGATGCCTTAAATATCGAGAGATGTGTTGATCGATAATGCGTGTCAGCCTCTGAGTGTGATTGAAGCTCACCGGAGGTCGTAGTCATGAGCGATCAAACCGCCAATTCTTCTGGTAACAGAGGTTTCTTTTATCTCAAGAACCCGCATAAATCTGCTGTGGTGACAGTGATCCTGTCGCTCTTTCTGGGCGGTTTGGGGCTGCATCGGTTTTATCTTGGTAAGCCGCTGAGTGGAGCGGTGATGCTCGTTCTTTCTTTGGTCACGGGTTTTCTGATTGTGAGCGGTCTGAACCGGATAGAGACATTGGACCCCAACGGGATGCTGGTTGTTGTTAGTGGAGCTTTGGGGTTGGGAATGATTGTTTCCGCGTGGGCGCTGGTTGATTTGCTGATCATCCTTGTGGGGGTGTTCAATACGCCTTCCATCCCTGATGAGGTTCGCTAAAGCAGCTCGCATTTAAGCTGAAACACCTGAACTGCTTTAGTCTTTGTTTTTGCGTATCTTTATCCGAAAACCGGTTTTCACTTTTCGGAGATACGCTGTAGGCTCACGACAAAGAAAAAGCCGAAGCTGGGGGGCTTCGGCTTAGCTCTTGGAGCCAGTTTAGGTATCGCCTGTTATTCGGGGCACGAATAATCCTGGGAGGGGATTAAACAGGGCGAAACCCTATAGAGAGGCGCTTGTGGTTATTCAGCTGCTTCCAATTCCAGTTCTGATGCTTCAAGGGCGACAGCAGCAGATTGGATGATTGATGCGAAACGAACAGCTGTTTGCACCATCTCGGCAGTTACTCCAGCTTTGCGCAGGATAGCTTCGTGGCTATCAATGCACATGCCACAGCCGTTGATGGCGGATACAGCAAGCGACCACAATTCAAAATCGACTTTGTCTACGCCCGGCTTGCCAATCACGTTCATGCGCAATTTGGCAGGCATGGTTCCGTACTGCTCATTTGAGGAGAGGTGTACGAAGCGGTAGTAGATGTTGTTCATGCTCATGATTGATACAGCAGCTTTGGCGGCGCTCATCGCTTCTGCGGACAGGTGCGGAGCAGCTTCTGCAATCAGGGCCTTCTTCACGTCTGCATTGCGGGTGGCGATGGCGCAAGCGACGATCAGGCCGTATTTTTGTTGAGCAGTCAGAGATTCATCAGTTCCCATAGAGCCAAGATTCAAACGAACGTCCTTAGCAAAGTCACCAAGGCGGGATTTCAAGGAATCGATGGACATGATGTTTCTCCTAATGATTTTGGCAATGGGCCACGTGCAAAGTGATGGTTTTTAGTTTTTGGTGCGCAAACTCTTCCGAAACCTGATTTTTATTGTTTTCGGAAGTACGCTAAAAAGACCGGAGCCTGCGATTTTTCGCTTTATATGCTCCGGTCCCGATTGTTCCGGAATTAAGCTGCGATTACGTCGCCGCCAACTTCACGGTTACATGGGCAGAGTTCGTCGGTCTGCAGAGCGTCGAGAACACGCAGGGTGTCTTTCGGATTACGGCCAACGTTCAGGTTGGTTGCGTAGATGTGCTGGATGGTGTTTTCGTTGTCGACAACGAAGGTGTAGCGGTATGCAACGCCGTCTGGGGAACGAACGCCGAGGCCGTCGATCAGGGAACCGTTGGTGTCAGCAAATGCCCAGATTGGCAACTTGTCGAGATCTGGGTGATCACGGCGCCATGCCAGCTTACAGAATTCGTTGTCGGAAGAACCACCGAGTACAACTGCGTCACGGTCTTCAAACTCACTTGCAAGGCGAGCGAATTCAGCGATTTCGGTTGGGCATACGAAAGTGAAGTCTTTTGGGTAGAAGAAGATTACTTTCCACTTACCTTCGAAGCTTTTTTCAGTGATTGCTTCAAATGCGCTTTCGCCGTTTTCTTCGTGGTTGTTGAAACCAGGCTTTACGCCAACTACTTCAAATTCTGGAAGCTTTTCGCCGATACCGAGCATGGTACTCTCCTAAATATGGAATGACGCCAGAGCGCGTCGATTAGTGTTTCTCATGAAGACCTGGAAAATACGTCTTCGTTGGGGTCTTTATGCAACTCTTGATTTGATCGGTCAAAACGATAATAACGAAGAAGTCCATCGATTTTTTCGATGAGCATGCTAAGTTGTCTCGGGATTGGCCAAATTCCGCCAAAACTTAGAGAAATTCTAATCTATGAGCTTTGATCTGTGTCATCTGGTCGCACAATGTTACCCACATTAAAACAGCTTCAGTACTTCAAATCGCTGGCCAAACACCTGTCTTTTTCGAAGGCGGCAGAGGCTTGTTTCATCACACAATCAACGCTTTCTGCCTCGATCAAGCAGTTGGAAGGCATACTTGGATGTGAGCTGCTGGACCGCTCTGGTCGCACGCTCGTTCTGACTGAAGCGGGAGAGAAGGTGCTTGAGAGGGCATCCTTGCTGTTGCGTGATGCGGAGGACCTTGTGCAGGGGGCTCGTGCGCAGAACAAGCCGTTGTGTGGTCGGTTCCGGTTGGGGGTGATCCCGTCCGTTGCTCCGTTTCTGCTGCCGCGCTTTCTGCCTCAGCTCAGAGAGCTTTATCCTGAGCTGCAATTGTTCCTTCGTGAGGATCTGTCGCGCAATCTGATGATTGCTTTGCGGGAAGGGCGCATTGATGCGGCACTGATGGCGCTGCCCTATGACACGACGGGGTTTGAATCTGCCGAGATTGGGAGCGATGATTTTTATCTGGCCGTGCCGAGCGTACACGCGCTGGCGGGAGCCCATGAAGTGATGATGGAAGATCTGGCAGATGAGGTGTTGTTGTTGTTGGAAGATGGCCACTGTTTGCGAAACCATGTGCTTGCCGCGACGGGAGGGCGCATGCTGACGGCAAATGAAGATGTACAAGCCACATCTTTATCAACACTTGTGCAAATGGTGGATAACGGCATCGGCGTCACTTTGGTGCCACGTATTGCAGTAGATGCAGATATCGACCGTGGGACCTCTTTGAAGCTGATCAAAATTGCCGACAAGAATGCGCGCCGGACGATTGGAATGGTCTGGAGGCGTAAATCTTCTTTTGAAGGAAATGCAAAATTACTTTGCAAGGCTCTGGAACGCTTTATGGTTGAAACTCAAAGAGACGTCTCGGTTCCTCAAGATGTATCGGAGAAGAGTGCTTGAAAAAAGCGCGTTCAAAGGAGAAACCAGAGCCATTAAAGCGCAGGATCAGGCGTTGGGTGTTGCGTACACTCGGGGTACTTGTGGCTTTGCCGGTGGTGCTGACACTGCTGTATTCTGTGGTTCCTCCTTATTCCAGTTTGATGCTGTTTCGCGTTGTGACTGGTCAGCCCGTTTGGCGAGAATGGGTGCCTTTGGAAGAAATTTCCGTTAATTTACAACGTTCTGTGGTCGTCTCTGAGGACGCTACGTTCTGCACTCATGGCGGCGTTGACTGGCCTGCCGTGCGTGGGCAGGCCTGGAAGTTGTTTGAAGGTAAGCGGCCTCGGGGGGCGAGCACCATCACCATGCAGCTTGCGAAGAACCTGTTTCTCTGGAACGACAGGGATTATCTGCGCAAAGTGCTGGAGGTACCTCTGGCGATGCTCATCGATACGGTGCTGTCAAAGCGGCGGGTGTTGGAGATCTATCTGAACGTTGCTGAGTGGGGCCCGGGGATCTTTGGAGTGGAAGCTGCATCGCAAACTTTCTTTGGGAAAAGTGCTGCAAAACTTTCTGCGACTCAGGCCTCTTTGCTGGCTACAGCGCTCCCAAACCCAATTGCCAGGAACCCCGCAAAACCTAGCTCTGGACATCGCAGGCTTGCCGGTATAAACCGTAGCCGAGCTCAGGTGGCCGGCGAAGTGCTTAACTGTATTTCGGCGCCGGAGAGGTAGTGCGAAATTATTTTCGTATAAGGACTGGCAAATCCTTCTGTTTGCCTGTATAACCCCCGCCAATCTGAGAGATTGTGTATTTCGCACGTTAACGCCGCGCTTGAGTGGCGCGTGCGCATGTGACGAGAGAGAGAGCTACAATGGCTGTTCCTAAGAAAAAAGTATCGCGTATGAAGCGCGGCTTTCGCCGTTCTACTGATGCTCTGGCACAACCAGCTTACGTGGAAGACAAGGATTCCGGCGAACTTCGTCGCCCGCACCATGTTGACCTGAAGAGTGGTATGTACCGGGGTCGTCAGATCCTTCAGGCTAAAGACGACGCTTAAGTCTGAAGCGATCAGCGCGAGTTGATTTTGAAAAGGCCGTCCCTCGGGGCGGCTTTTTCTTTTTGTGATGCTTCGCTTGAACTAAGAAAGGCCGCTCTGTGAAAGGGCGGCCTTTTTTGATTTTCTGCTAGCGTTGGGTTTCGAAAGCTAATCTTGCTGCAAGACCTGCGAACACGGCACCTAAAACATAATTTGCGAGAAACTTAAGCTTTCCGTTGCCTCCGAGTGTTCGCATCATGTGATTTGCTGCGACAATGACAGTTCCGTTGATGAAGAAGCCGACTGTGTTCAACACGGTGGCAAGGATCATTATCTGAACTGCGACGTTTCCAGCTTCAGGTTTCACAAATTGAGGAAACAAGGCCAGGATGAAGATGACCATCTTGGGATTGAGCAGGTTAGTTAGAAGGCCCTGACGAAACATCTGAATGGATGAGTGCGTTTTATTTTCAATAGTTGTACTGGCGGCCTCTGATTTTGAGGTGAATGCCTTCCAAGCCAGAAACAGCAAATAAGCAGCGCCTGTAAACCGAACAACATCATAAGCGATAGGAACAGCAAGAAAGAGCTGTGAAAGGCCAAAGGCTGCGGCAAACGCATGAAAGTAAGTTCCTGTGGCAATTCCTGCAAAGGTGGCTAGTCCTGCACGTCTTCCCTGAGCTGCACTGCGGGACGCAATTAGCAACATGTCTGGGCCGGGAGTTGCTGTGAGGGCAAAGGACGCTGCTGTGAACAGAAGCAGCGTTGAAAGATCTGGCATCGCGTTTCCACCCAAATTCGTATGCAAACGAGAGGTCATATCGGAATTGTCTGCACACATCAAACTTGCCAAATTTTGTCGGTGCGTTCCAGATAAGAAAACCGCCCCGTAGAGAGGCGGTTTTGGTGTTTGATCGTCATGCACGCTTTAGAGCGGGAGGTTCCTCACCGCTGCGTATTAGCCGTTTGCGACGTATTGGGCGCCGTTGATGGTCATGACGGAGCCGGTGACGAAGGCTGCGGCTGTGGAGGCGAGGTAGCAGACCATGCCTGCGATCTCTTCTGCCTTACCGAGACGACCCACCGGGATCTGGCCGATGATGCCTTCCAGAACCTTCTCAGGGACAGCAGCGACCATGTCAGTGTCGATATAGCCTGGGCAGATGCAGTTCACGGTGATGCCCTTGCGCGCTGTTTCCTGCGCCAGTGCTTTTGTGAAGCCGATCACGCCTGCTTTTGCTGCGGAGTAGTTGGTCTGGCCGATCTGGCCTTTCTGTCCATTGATGGAAGAAATGTTGATGATGCGGCCAATACCACGCTCGCGCATGCCATCCAGAACCGGGCGGCTCATTGTGAACATTGAGTCGAGATTAGTTTTCATCACGGCGGTCCACTGGTCATAATCCATCTTGTGGAACCAGCCATCGCGGGTGATGCCCGCGTTGTTTACGAGAACTTCGACCGGGCCGAGCTCTTCTGCCACTTGAGCAATACCTGCTTCACAGGCCTTAGGGTCCGCTACATCCCATTTGTAAACACTGATGCCGGTTTCTGCGCTGAATTTATCAGCCGCTTCCGTGTTGCCTGCATATGTTGCGGCAACTGTGTATCCTGCATCCTTCAATCCTTTGGAAATCGCTGCGCCGATGCCACGCGTTCCTCCGGTTACAATTGCTACCCTGCTCATCGATATACTCCCCGCCTTAGGAATAAAATATTGGAACCCACTACTACAGGTAATAATAATGACGGAGCAAAGACAACTCCGTCATTAGTTAGGGAATTGACTTGAACTTTACGCAGGGACCATAAAGCTCAATTATTCCAATTAGGTGACATTACTACCAATGTTGAGGTTATTTTCTCTCAACACACAGTGCGATACCCATACCTCCACCAATGCATAGGGTTGCCAGGCCTTTTTTCTTCTCTTCGCGCTTCATTTCATGCAGAAGTGTTACAAGTACACGTGCGCCGGATGCACCGATTGGGTGGCCAAGAGCGATTGCGCCGCCGTTGACGTTGAGCTTGTCTGAGTCGATTCCCAGTTCCTGACCAACGGCAAGAGCCTGCGCTGCGAAGGCTTCGTTTGCTTCGATGAGATCGAGGTCATCAATAGCCCAGCCAGCTTTTTCGAGTGCTTTTTTGGAAGCAGGGATTGGGCCAAGACCCATGTATGCAGGATCAACACCAGCAGTTGCCCATGACTTGATGGTTGCCAACGGTTTCAGGCCACGCTTTTCAGCAGCGTCTGCGCTCATCAAAACAAGAGCTGCTGCACCATCGTTGATGCCGGATGCGTTGGCTGCGGTTACGGTGCCTTCTTTTTTGAATGCCGGGCGCAGTTTCTGCATTGCGGAGATTTCAGCACCCATGCGGATGAATTCATCATCTTCCACCACGCGCTCAGTTCTGCGCTCTTTTACGGTGATTGGAGTGATTTCGTCTTTGAACTTGCCAGCTTTCAGAGCAGCTTCTGCTTTGTTCTGAGAGGAGACAGCGAACTCGTCCTGAGCTTCACGGGTGATCTGGTACTTTTCTGCGATGTTTTCTGCAGTGATACCCATGTGATAGCCTTGGAACGCATCAATCAGACCGTCCTTCAGCATGGTGTCAGTCATGGAGTAGTCGCCCATTTTCACGCCGGCACGCAAGCTCTGGCAGTGTGGGGACAGGGTCATGTTTTCCTGACCGCCTGCAACGATGATATCTGCATCGCCAGACTGGATCTGCTGCATGCCCATAGCGACAGCGCGCAGGCCTGACCCGCAAACCTGGTTGATGACGATAGCGGTCGAATCATCTGCCATGCCAGCGTTGATCGCTGCCTGACGTGCCGGGTTCTGACCGAGACCAGAAGTGAGCACGTGGCCGAAGATAACTTCGTTGACGTCGTTTGCTTCTACTTTCGCCTGATCAAGTGCTGACTTGATAACCGCGGTGCCGAGGTCTTGAGCTGGGGTGTTGGCGTAGGACCCGTTGAAGGATCCGATTGGGGTACGTGTCGCGCTTACAATTACAACATCATTAGGCGAGGTCATGTGCAATTCTCCAATATTTGTGCAATGCGGGACTTCTTATTCGCACGCAAATCACCAGGGCGGGCAGCCATGCTGGTGCAATGCAGCATAAGAGATCCTTCGAACTCGTAGAATACCTAATGGGCAGACTATTCAATTTGTAGGGGGGAAAGCCAGATGAATTCGATAATTCCAATTAAGACCATAGTAGACCAATGAAACCGCTAGCGTGAAAGGTGGGATTTAGCTTACTCTGCGGCTTACTAGTTAATCTCGTATGTAAAAAATATGGGATCAGGGGGGAGCTGGCCGGAGCAAATTGGGATAGTGTTCCAGATCAGCCATAATAGCGCATTGAGGTACTCAAATCTGATGGCTAAGACAAACGAAGCCACTATCATCAAGAAGTACGCCAACCGGCGGCTCTACAATACTGGAACCAGCACCTATGTGACTCTCGAGGATCTTGCGGTGATGGTGAAGGATGAAGATGACTTCGTCGTCATTGACGCCAAATCCGGTGATGACATCACCCGGACTGTTCTGACGCAGATTATCTTTGAGCAGGAAAGCAAGGGGCAGAACCTTCTTCCAATTACCTTCCTGCGCCAGCTGATCCGGTTTTACGGTGACAGCATGCAAAACCTCGTGCCAAGCTATCTGGAATTCTCCATGTCCTCTCTTACACGAGAGCAAGAGAAGCTGCGCAGCCAGATGAACCAGAACTTTGGCTCCTCTGCCTTTGAGGTTCTGGAAGATCAGGTGAAGCGCAATGCAGATATGTTTGACCGCGCGATGAAGATGTTCCTGCCGTTTGATGGGGCAAACCCTGCGGATATGCCGGGGCAAGCTCAGGCGCCTGAAAAGGAAGCTGCGCCTAAACCTGCAGAAACGCAGGCCAGCAGCGGCGATATTTCCGACCTGAAAGAGCAGCTTGCAGAAATGCAAAAGCAGATCGCAGCTTTGGCAGCAGCCAAAAAAGACGCCTGATACACGCACATTGCTGCTGAGTTATGGAAGCCGGAGGGATGCCTTCGGCTTTTTTAATAGATCCACGGGAATAAGCGGCAAGGGACCTTCTCAGTATAGGTTGTGTAACCTTCGCAGTTGCTGGTGAGGGTTTTTTCTTCAGTTCTCATCAGCGGCAGGAAGCCGAGGATGATGAGCGGGATTGCGAGGAAGGCGAAGAGTTTTGAGCCCAGTATCATGGAAAGGCCTGCGATGCAGAACATGAGACCGAGATACATGGGGTGGCGGACCAGTGCGTACGGTCCGCAGCTTTCAACGCATTGCTGCTCGCTCAGGTCTATTTGAGGTGTTGGCTTGGCGAAGGGGCTTTTGCTGAAGGTCCAGACGATGAGAATGACACCGCACAGGAAGAGGAACAGGCCTCTGAGGATTGGTTTCACGTCTCCCGTTTGAGGCAGGATATGCCAGAGGTGAGCGTCCAGAGCAGCGAGCAGGAAGTAGACGAAGATCACTCCGAACAGAATGAGAGTGGCGCGTTTGTCTCCCTTCAGGGCCTTGGAGGGGAACGAGGTGCGTTCTTTGAACAACCAGGGATTTATGCGGGCGAGCCATAAGCCTACGCCGACTTGCGCGAAGTAAACCAGTGCCACAATCATCAAGCCCCGCGGCCATGCCAGTGATGATCCTGCGAAAGCGATGGATGGCAAGATGGCGAGTGCGATGAAGACCGCCAGCATCGCTGAGCTTATGGTCAGACGTAGGTACAGACTTCTCTCCATCTCAACTTGCGTGTGTTGCAATTGCACAAGTTTACGGAGAGAAACCGTCTTTGAGGCGAACAGATTGCTGGTCTGCTGAATATCCGGTTAGTGGGATGTTTCTAATTCGCCGGAACCTGCTCATTGATCAGTCCCAGTGTGCGAATGTAACTGGCGAATGCTGGTTCTGTGGTGAACTGGTAAGCGGTCAGGCCTGCTTCGCGGGCACCTTCCACATTGTCGAGGCGGTCATCCACGAACAGGGATTCTTCTGGTTGGAAGCCGTACTTCTCACAGACTGTCAGGTAGATGTTCGGGTCTGGTTTGCGGGTTCCGAATTCAGCGGAGGCATGGCCGCGGTCACCAAAGATTGGCTCAAGTGCCGGAGCGACTTCATAGAGCGCGTCTTTCAGCATCATGCCGTTGTTGGTGAGCAGGGCGACTTCGTGGTTTTGTTTGATTGCTTCTACATGGGAGAGCATGTCCGGCCATTCGGTCATCATGTCCCGGCGAATTTTGACCCACGTTTCACGTGAAATAGGATGGCCCAGAAGTCGTTGATACTGCGAGAGGTATTCTGCTGCAGTGTGCGGCGTGCCGGCTTCGGCAGCGTATTCTTCTGGTCCCTTAAAGACGATATGATCGATCTCTTCGGCTGGTTTGCCGGTCATGTCAGCGAGGACATTCAGACGGTAGGGGTGGTCATAATCGTAAAGGACGTTGTCCATATCAAAAATAACAAAGCGAATAGGCATGGGTACCAATCTGAAATGAAGTGAACCGTGATAGTGGTGCAGTTGCTGGGCGCAATATAGTCCAGCAACTGCGGTAAAGTTGTGTCAGCCTGCGTCAGCCGTGAAACCTGCTGCTTCAATGCCTGCAATGGCTGAAGCTTCGTCGTTTTCGGATGTGTCACCGGTGATGCCGACTGCGCCTAGAATTTCGCCGTCAGTGTTGCGGACCAGAACGCCGCCCGGAACCGGGACAATGCCACCGCCTGCAACGCCGTTGAGGGCCTGCACAAAGTGAGGGCGGCTTTGGGCGTTGTCGTTGAGCCAGCGGGAACCTGCACCAACGGCTACGGCGCCATAGGCTTTGCCCATTGCGATTTGTGGGCGCAAAATTGATGAGCCATCCTGACGTTCGAGCGCGACGAGGTGGCCGCCTGCATCCAGCACAGCGACGGTGAGTGGTTTGAGGCCTAGCTCGCTTCCTTTAGCCTGTGCTGCTGAGATGATTGTCCGGGCGTGATCAAGATTGAATTGCACCATAAGTATTTCCTGATAGGTTTTGCTGAATCACCCTGTTTTAGCAGAGGATGATGATACGGGGAATTCTTCGTTAGGGGACCGGAGATTCACTGGTAATTACAAAGAGGGATTTTTCGTGTTTAGAGATTTTCATGCTCCGGGTCGCTCCGCTGTTTATGCACCACATGCAATGGCAGCGACATCCCATCCATTGGCTACCAACGCAGCGCTCGAAATTTTGAGAGAGGGCGGTACTGCCGTTGATGCTGCTGTGGCCGCGATGGCTGTTCATTCTGTCGTTGAACCGCATATGACGGGCATTGGTGGTGATTGCTTTGCCATTGTTGCGCAGCCGGATGGTACGTTGTCGGGCATGAATTCTTCTGGGCGTGCTTCTAAAAATGTGAGTGCAGATAAGCTGATAGCGGATGGTTTGCTTGATGTTGCTGTGGATTCAATTCACGCCGTGACTGTTCCGGGAGCCTTGCGTGGGTGGGAGAAGCTGCTCAAAGACCATGGACGGTTTTCATTCGACAAGGTTCTGAAACGGGCGATTGGTTATGCGCGTGACGGGTACTCGGTCTGCCCGCGTGTGGCTGCGGACTGGAAAGGTGCTGTTGACTTTCTCAAGCGTGATGAAGGTGCATCTGAGCTGTTTTTGAAGGATGGTCGTGCGCCTGTTGTTGGCGAAATGATGCGTAACCTTCCCTTGGCTGAGACACTGGAAGCTGTTGCAAAGAGTGGAGCGGATGCGTTCTACAACGGCCCGATTGCTGAAGAGATTGCAACAGTAGTGCAGGCGAAGGGTGGATACCTGACAGCGGACGATCTGGCCGCGCATGAGGCTGTTGATCTGACGCCCGTCACCACGGACTATCGCGGTGTGACGGTTGCTGAATTGCCACCTAACGGGCAGGGCATTGTAGCTCTGGTTATGCTGGAGCTGATGAAGCGGTTTGACTGGGCAGATCTGGATCCAATGGGGCCAGAGCGGTTCCATCTGGAGATGGAAATTGCCAAGATTGCTTATTCTGGCCGTGATCGTTTTCTTGCTGATCCTGAGACTATGGAGTTTGACCCGCAGGCGTTTCTTGATAGCGACTACATCGACGGTCTTGCCAAGTTGATCCGCACGGATGCTGTGTTGCCGAGGCAGCCGGAAGAGGTGCTCTCACCGAAGTCTGATACGGTTTATCTGAGTGTGGTTGACGAGAATGGTCTGGCCATTTCGCTCATCAACTCCATTTATCACGGCTTCGGCTCTGGTATCGCGACACCGAAATCCGGTGTGCTTTTGCAAAACCGTGGGGCGTGCTTCACGTTGGAAGAGGGGCATCCAAACCAGATTGCTGGCGGTAAGCGGCCAATGCACACCATCATTCCGGCGATGGTTCTGAAGGACGGTCTGCCTTATATGAGCTTTGGTGTAATGGGCGGCGGGTATCAGCCGTGCGGCCATGCCCATGTGCTTTCCAATCATCTGGACTACGGTATGAACATGCAGGAAGCCATTGATTGCCCACGTATGTTCATCGACGAGAAGTCCTTGTCTTTGCAAGCTGAAACCAGTGTCTCAGCGGAGACGGTTGAAGCACTGCAAGCTTTAGGCCATGAGGTGTCCATTGTAGCTTCCCCTATCGGCGGTGGACAGGCCATCATGTTTGACCGAGCCAACGGCGGCGGCCTGATTGGCGGCTCTGACCCACGCAAAGACGGCTGCGCACTGGGTTATTAAAGCACTGGTGTTTTGTTGGCTGTGATGGGTATGACTGGTTGAGTTGCTCCGGCACCTCAGCCGTCATGCCGGACAAGCGGAGCGCTGATCCGGTATCCAGTGCAAAAGGTGCTGGTGTTGGTGAGGGCTGCTCTGGATCTCGCATCAAATGCGGGAAGACGAGGGAGAGGGCTGGGGCTCTAGGTTCCGCATCGCGCTGCGCTTGTGCAGGATGACGGTATTGGGATCTCGCCAGCGTATCCTTGCGGCAACAGTTCTTTCGCTTTTGCAACTTTTCGTTGACAGGTGGCCGGTTCCATTCCACATTCATATGTGAGGCTTCGAAACCTCTTTGTCAGCGGTAACCGCTCCCGT
>NZ_LMCJ01000058.1:243-642 GCF_001623085.1 Pseudovibrio sp. W74 | reverse complement strand
ACAGCCAATGCACTCCTCAGAGATGGTGTTCCATTCAATGCATAAACACAGTTGCCGCATCGCGCTGTGCTTGTGCGGGATGACGTGGTGGGCGTCATCAGCGTATCCTTGGGGCAACACCTCCGCCTTCTTCTGCAACTTTTCGTTGACAGAGGCACGGTTCCATTCCACATTCATATGTGAGGCGTAGAAACCTCTGAAAAGCGGCTACCGCTCCCGTCAACTAGCGGATTTTTTGTGCCTTTTTTCTAAAGGTGCAAACCCTTTGCTATGAGCGGGAGGGCGGTGAATACAACACCTCCTTCGGGGGGGAATAAACTCGCCTGTCTGACTCAGGTTTCGAACCTCCCGCTCGCCAGCGGGCCGTCGAAAGCTCAATGTCGTGCGGTTCATTCAACA
>NZ_LMCJ01000058.1:0-203 GCF_001623085.1 Pseudovibrio sp. W74 | reverse complement strand
ATGGACGACACTGCATGCGCCTGTGGCGCCACAAATACTCTTCAGAATGAATTTGATGACGTAAACGTTGCTGTTTCTGATCTTCAGAATCTTGCTTATGTGCAGCATATGGTGCTGAGCGAGCGGATGAAGAACAGTTGCGAACGTGACGTTTTATTCACTTTGCACTACGCTTTATGTAACCGCCTAGAGGCACTTGATAA
>NZ_LMCJ01000057.1:344867-359540 GCF_001623085.1 Pseudovibrio sp. W74 | reverse complement strand
GCGACTAACGCAAATGACAGGCGGCGGATGTCTGCGCGCATAAAACGGCGCTGACCACCAGAATTTCGGCTGGCAGTGACGGCTTTGCGCTCCAATGTGCGTTCGTTTGCGTTATTAGCGTTGGGACTGCGTTGCTATGTTTATACAGCTCGCGAAAGTAGCTCTGGTAACACGTCAACGATAGACCGCGTTCTGTAGGATAACTTCAGCAGGCATTGGCTCAGCACTGATGCCACGAAAAGGGGATAGAATTAATCTATCCCCCTATCTCAGATGAGGTCGATGAAATGCTCTGGAATGCACGCCGGGGATAAGTGATTTGAGCTCATTAAGTGCCAAGTGCAGTCAGCTAACAACAGCGTGACTCTACCCTGCCAGCTTGTGAACTCCTCACATGTACGGTGATAGCATGGCACCTTCCTGATACGTGTTCGAGATAACTGCTGTGGCTATCCTTCCACACCCAGCAAGAGAGCCATGCCGCTCCGTGAATCTTCAGCTCTCATAAGCCAATCGACACGTGCCCGCAGCTCTGAGGAACCAGCCAGATCAAGCGTCCCACACATAAGCAGGTGCTCAACTCACTTCAGCCAGTTCTGCCTTCTCCACCAAGACGCTCAGCAGTCCTCTCAGCATCACCTCAAACCCGCTGAGCGCTCCGCAACCCAGTTCCTTACCCAAACATGTCCGCAGTCATGCCAGCGTACCAGCCGAGGCTTTCCTCATAGGTTTGCTTGCGCAGGGCGTCGTCCTCGTTGTTTTGGGAGATGAAGCCATCCACTTTGGCGATCTTCTCATCCGTGGCAACATAGCTTGCACCTACCTTCACGCCGTTGTCTGGTGAGATCAGCGACCAGCAGGTGTTGGAGAACCGTGGTTTGAACGCGCGGGAGCCGGTGAGGGCGTGGCGGATCGCCATGGCAGCAGCTTTGGCCTGGCTGTTGGCAGAGTAGCCGGACTTGGGCATATCACCGTTCTGGGTCGCATCACCAAGCACATGAATGTTTTCATCCATCTGGCTTTGCAGTGTTGCCGGAATGATCGGGCACCAACCTGCCTCGTTGGTCAGGCCTGCCTGATGTGCGATGCGACCAGCCTGCATCGCCGGGATCACGTTGCAGACATCCGCTTTGATGGTCTCGTCTTCCAGCACAATTTCCATGGTGTTCGGGTCAACACGCTGAACACCTCCGGTAAACTCGTCGGTCAGCCAGTCCACCATACCTGTGTAGTGGTTCTCCCAGCCTTCCATGAACAGGCCTTGCTTGGAGAACTTCTCCTTTGGATCAAGAATGAGGATCTTGGCAGTCGGGTTTCGCTGTTTCAGCACATGAGCAACCATGGAGACGCGCTCATAAGGGCCGGGAGGACAGCGATACGGGTTGGGCGGAGCGACCATGGCAAATGTGCCACCTTCCGGCATAGCCTCAACCTGTGCCTTCAGCAGTTGGGTCTGTGTGCCAGCTTTATAGGCGTGAGGCATCTTGGTCTGGGCAGTCACATCCCAGCCTTCAATTGCTCCTTTTACAAAGTCGATGCCCGGAGACAGGACAAGGCGATCATAGGAGATGGCATCGCCGCCTGCGAGCCGAACCACCTTTTTCTCGCGGTCCACGGCAGAGGCCCAGTCATGCACGACGGTTACGCCATACTCACTGGCCAACGTGCCGTAGGAGTGTGCCAGCTTGGACATGGGTTGAAAACCGCCAATGGCCAGGTTGGAGAAGAAGCAGGTGTAGTAAGTACGGGAGGGTTCAATGAGGATCACCTCAATCGCACCATCGGAATCCTTGGCAATGTAGCGGGCAGCAGTTGCCCCGCCAGCACCGCCGCCAATGATGACCACACGGGACCGATTTTGCCCCAGGGCGATAGGAGAGGACAAGAGCGCCGCGCTTGCAGCTGCAGTTCCTAAAAAATGACGTCGGTTCAGTCTCATATGTCAATTCCTCCCCTAAAGCGTATGCCCGGAAATATCTCCGGTTTTGATAGGAATACGCGTGAAAACAATTATTTGAGCAAAGCCAGTCAAAGAGGCCCCGCTCTAATGCAATTCTTTAAAATAAGCCGCCAGCGCAGCAATCTCCTCCTCCGAGAGCCGTTTGGCGATCATCTGCATGACGGGATGAGGCCTATGCCCCTTTTTGTAGGCCCGCAGCGCAATCACAAAGTCTGGTTGCGACCAGCCCGTGATGGAAGGGATCCCTTTGTCCGCTCCACTGGATTGATGGCAACTGGTACATTCACCAGAAAGGTATTCGCCATACTCAGCATCTCCATCCAGATAAGTTTCTTCGTGAAGACTTGGAGCATCCTGCTGCAAAAGGCTGGCAGAGGCCTCTGGAATGTTGGCAGGGCTCACGGAAAACTGGCGTAGATAAGCGAGCAGATCAGAGCGATCCTTCTCCTTTCTCATACCCCGGTAGTTCATGCGGGTACCGGAGACGAGGTTTTTAGGGTTTTGAATGTAGATGTTCAGCGTGTCGATTGTCCAGCGCAGGCCATCAGCGCCAGCACGCTTCATGGCCTTTGAGTATGTCGCGCCTTCAATCGTTGCAGCCTTCCGGTCAAACACGCCATTCAGGTGAGGGCCTATGCGGTTCTTGGCATCCTTGCCAACATCGTGGCATCGCAAACAAGCATTAAACAGGCGTTCGCCGCGCGCAATATCCTGAGCAGAGGCAACCGAAGTTGCCCCTGACAGAAAGCCAAGTGTGAGGACGAGGGTAGGTATCAGTGCTCTCATTGGGAGTGGCTCTTCAGGAATTCGATGAGCGCAACGCGGTCTTTTTCCTTCTTCAAACCAGCGAATGTCATTTTGGTGCCCTTCACAAACTTTTTCGGCTTGGTCAGGAAAACATCCAGATTTTCGTCAGACCAGACAAGGCCGTCGCCATTGAGCTTTTTCAAGGCCTTGGAGTATTTGAAGCCGGAAACCACAGCGGCCTGCTGACCGATGATATCGTTTAGGATCGGGCCAACCTTGTTCTTGGCTTTTTCGCCAACCTGATGGCAGGCCTTACATTTTTTGAAAACCTTGGCGCCCTTCTTGATGAGTGCATCATCAAGAACAACGGGCTCCGGAGCAGGCTCTGCAACTGGTGCTGGTTCTGCAGAAGCAACTTCTTCAGCCTTTGGGGCTTCAGTCGAAGCAGCTGCTTCCTCAGCTGCTTTCGTCTCTTCCGGTGTCACATCCAGAACCTGAGCCCGTGCGGTGATCTTGACTTCCGCTTTGCAGTCTTTCATGCAGACATCGCGTTTCTTGAAGACTGGCGACTCTTCGCGATCATCCATGTAAAAGCCGTCTTCATTGGGCAGGCGAACGGAGGTGAAGTTCTCCCGGCTCAGCTCAAAGTCATCCTCAACAAGATCGTTGGCGTAAAGCAGGAAGGCCGTGATGGCGTAAACTTCATCTGGCTTCAACGACTGCGCCTCGCCAAACGGCATGGCGCGGTTCACATAGTCAAACACAGTTGAGAGATACGGCCAGTAAGAACCGATGGTCTTAACCGGGCGATCGGATGTCAGTGTACCGTCCCCGCCGGAAAGAACCGGCCAGCGATCAACACCCTCTGCGAAGTCTCCGTGGCACACGGCACAGCGCTCGGCAAAAATCTCTTCGCCTTGCTCTACGTTTCCGCGTCCGGCAGGCAAGCCCTGTCCATCAGGGCGTACGTCAATATTCCATGCGGCCACTTCAGCAGGGGTGGCTGCGCGGCCAATATTGAAAGAACCGGCTGTCGCCGCGCTGGTGAGCAGCAGCGTTCCAGTCGCAAGAACACTAAGAAATTTCAACATTTTCCGCCTCACCATTTTCGCCAACGTACCAGGTGTGGATTCCGTTGTTGTGGTAGATGGAGTTTTCGCCGCGAACAGCGCGAAGCTCGTTTTTCGTTGGCTGGATATAGCCCGTGGAATCATGCGCACGCGATTGCAGCAGCAGCGGCTTTCCATCCCAGTCAAACTCGAAATAGAAGCGGTGCATGGACTTGTCGAAGCTCAGGCCATCCATACGGGCAGCATGCCAGTTCTTGCCGCCGTCCAACGTAATGTCCACGCGCGGAATAGTGCCGCGACCAGACCATGCCAGACCAGTCAGGACCGTATGACCGCTCTTGTGCAGGATAGGGGCCTGAGGGCTTGGATTGGTAATGATGGACTTACAGTCCATTTCCCAGGTAAAGCGACGCGCCTTCCCGTTTTCCATCAGGTCAGTGTATTTGGAGGTCTCTTCCCTGTGGTGCCACGGCTCATCGCCCACCTCGATGCGGCGCAGCCACTTGATCCACATGTTGCCTTCCCAGCCCGGAACCACCAGTCGCAGCGGGTAACCTTGCTCAGGACGCAGCGCTTCACCGTTCATTTTAAAGGCAACAAGGCAGTCATCCAGAGCCTTTTGCAAAGGAATGGAGCGGGTCATGGCAGAGGCGTCAGCCCCTTCCGGCATCAACCACTTGGCGTTGGTCTTCAACCCAGCTTCTTCCAGCAGCAACCGCAATGGAACGCCGGTGTACATCACGTTATGGATCATGCCATGGGTGAACTGACAGCCGTTGAGCTGCGCCCCGCGCCACTCCATGCCGGAGTTAGCAGCACATTCCAGAAAGTAGATCCGGTTCTCCCGTGGGAAGCGCAGAATGTCCTCCATGGTGAACACAAGCTCTTTGTCCACCAGACCGTTGATCATCAAACGATGCTGGGCAGGATCAATATGAGCAGCCCCGCCATGGTGCCGCTCAAAGCACAGGCCGTTCGGCGTGATGATGCCGTCCAGCTCATGCAACGGCGTAAAGTTGATCGAACTTACGCGGTCAGCCGTCAGCCATTCCACAGTGCGCCGTTTCACATGCGCCTCATATTGCGAGGGCACGCCATAAGGCATGGCATCAACACCGTCTCCCAGCTCCTGCATCCATGGCTGCAGATTGGTGATGGCAGGGTCATTCGCCCGTGCCGGAAGCGCAGCGCCAGTCAAGGCAGCTCCACTCAGCAGGGCCCCGCCTTTCAGGAGGTTTCGGCGGGTAGGTGACTTTAGTCTTTCACTCATGTCAATTACTCGTCATCTCAAAATCCGTAAGGGTTCGCCTCACACGCCTGTGACGCGAACGGTAGAATTGGGGTCCATTGTGATGGTGCCTTTGCGGCTGATGTAATCTTCAACCACCTGCCAGATCTCAGGCCCTTCGGTGTCCTCACCAACAGAGGCCCAGCCCGAAACCACGTAGGTCCTGGCAGGATCAATGGTCTCGCCGCTCTTCAGCAGCGTCATGTTGGAAACGCGCTCACCCACCGGCTTGGAAACGTCGATGGAGTAGCCCATGCCGCCCACACGCACCATGTCGCCACCCTGTTGGTAGTAAGGGTCCGGGTTGAACAGATTGTCAGCCACATCCTCCAGAATTTCATGCAGGTACTGACCAGTCATCTCGGAGCGGTAGGCATTCGGGTAGGTCATGCTGGTAGCGTTGTGGATGTCTTCGCGGGTGATGTTGTCACCCGGCAATAGGGATGGTCCCCAGCGGAAGCCCGGAGATAGCGCAATGTCTGCTTCCCGCTCCTCAATCAGCGCCTGACAGATCAGGTCATCCCACGTGCCGTTAAAGTTGCCCCGGCGATAAAGCAGGCTGTCGGTTGTGCCGATGACTTCTTCCAGCTCCTCCTTGAACGGCGCGCGTTCTTGATCAATCAGCGTTGCCATCTCAGGGTCGGGAGCAATCACATCAGCGAACACCGGGATCAGCTTGTAGGTGAAGTCTTTGATGCCGTTCTTGTCCACGTCCAGATCCAGACGTGAGACGAACTTGCCGTTAGAGCCGGAGGCAATGATCATGGTCTCGCCAACCTTCACCGGCTCCGGCACCGCATCATGGGTATGGCCGCTCAGGATCACGTCAATGCCGGAAACCTGCTGCGCAACCTTGCGGTCCACGTCAAAGCCATTGTGGCTGAGCAGAACGACAACATCAGCGCCTTCCTGCTTCACTTCCGCAACCATCTCCTGAATACGCGCTTCACGAATGCCGAAGGAAAGGTTCGGGAACATCCAGCCCGGATTGGCGATTGGCATATAGGGGAAGGCCTGACCGATCACAGCAATCTTGGCCCCGCCACGCTCGAAAATCTTGTAGGGCTCGAACGCCGGTTCGTCCCACTCATTGTCAAAGATGTTGGCTCCCAAAAACGGGAAGGGCAGTTCCTCAACGATCTCGTTGACGCGGTCAATACCGTAGGTGAACTCCCAGTGGGAGGTCATGGCATCCGGCTTAAGCGCATTCATCAGGTTGACCATGTCCTGACCTTCAGTGCGCAGCGCAGTCATGGACCCGTGCCACGTATCACCGCCATCAAGGAACAGCGCATCAGGACGTTCTGCCCTAATCGACTTCACAATGGTCGACACCCGGTCCAGCCCGCCCATCTTACCGTAACTGCGGGCCAGCGAGACAAAATCCTCAGAGGTGAGGGCATAGGCTTCCGGCGTTCCGGTCTGATAGTTGAACGCGCTCAGCAAATCCTGACCGGTGATGTGTGGCAGCAATCCCTTTTGGGCACCCACGCCAATATTCACGGAGGGCTCACGGAACCAGACCGGCTTCACCTGAGCATGACAATCCGTAAAGTGGATGATGGTCACGTTGCCGGTGGTTTTGAAGTCAAGAAGTTGGTTCTGTGTCAGGGACTGGCGTGCGGCCAGCACTGGAAAATTCCCAGCCCCAAAAATAGCGGCTGCAGCGACACCGGCCTGCAAGAAATCACGGCGCGAGATCATCTCCGCACCCTCCGTAGGTTATTAGAATTTCGAAAATTGTTTTAGATCAGGAGGTTGCTGCATAAGAGCAACCTCCAAAATCACTATTTAGCATGAGCGAATTCTTATCACTTGATTTCTCAATCAAGTGGAATGCACCTAGTTACGAACAGATGGGGTCTCGACTGAAAGTCCCATCCCGCGAGATGTTACATAAGCTTCCAGAGCAATGAACTCATCACTTCCGCGCTTGTAAGGCTCAGCCCGCACCTGATCCATACAGCCTTTAAACCGGCGGTGAATGGACCCAAGTCCGCCCCACTTCAGACGATACACCGGGAACCCGTTGATCTGCCCCTGACTCAAATGGTCAGCACGGATCATGTTGCCGTAATTGTCTTCGTGGCAGTTGGCACAGGCCATATTCAGCAGGCCAACACGGGTGTAGTAAAGCTCTTCACCCTTCTTGACCCAGTCAGCAATCGGCCCGTCAGTCTTCATGGCAACCGGCATGCCACGGGATTGCAAACCGATCAGAGCCGTCATGGCCAGCATCTCGGCGCTCTCCCATTTCCACGGCTCTGCTCCCTGATGTGTCTCGATGGACGCATTGATCAGCATTTCCATGGTGGCAGGCTTGCCCATCTCGTCATTCCAGCGCGGCAACTTGGTTCGCAAACCGGTAAAGTTATCCGCATCTCCATGACAATCCGCGCAGGACTGATTGGATTTTCCGGCGGGCGTTTCCCAAAGTTCCTCTGCATACTCAATGGCCACAAACGCTGGATTCTCGAAATCATCCATTTGCAGTGCCTGAGTTTCAGCAGAGCGAAAACGCCAACCTGAAATCAGCTCGTCCAGTGGATGGTCATCCGCCGGAACAGCAGTGGTTGCAATTGTTTCGCCGTCGATGACAAGTTCGCGTCCGTCATCTGCAAGCGCAGCAGTGCTAAGTGTGCCGAAAAGAAGCCCCCCAGCGAGTATTGAAACCGTCCTTTTCATACCCTTCTCCTCCCAAAGAATGGCTGCCTAGGCGACCGTGATTTTCTTTTCCATGTCGTAGACCGAGCCGTCATCATCGGTCCATTCAAACCGAACCGCTCCAGACTCTGGAATCCGCATCTGAAACTCGATGTAAGGGTTCGCAGAAACAGAAGGTTCAATATCTGCCATGAACACGGGCTCGCCATTGAAGCTGGCAGCAAACTTATTGATGATCTTGCGTGGAATGGTCTCGCCGGTTTTCTTGTCCTTGCGCTGACCAGATTCCATCGGATGCGAGATCAGTGTCTTGATGGTCACGACCTCGTTTACGCTTGCCTTTTTAGGCACTTTGACGCGTGGTTTTACCTTTGCCATGTGTTTCTCAATGCCTTTTCTAATTAACCGCCACAGCCACCGATGGTGACCTTGACACTACGCTTTGTCATGATGGCGGACCCGTCCGGCATCTTTGCAATGGCGACAATGTCCTGCGTTTTCGCAAGGCGAATACGGGTCTTGGCTTCCTGAGCACCGGAAAGAGCGCTGAAATGGAATGTCGCAACACCTGGGCTCGGGTTACCTGCTGCAAGCAGCATGATGGAGGCTGCACCCGGCGCAGATACTTCAATCGGAACAGTGTTCCCGTTCTCAGCAATCTCTGGCGCACCAATGGTAATGTCACCGCTTCCCGGCTTTGCGCCGCCAGTGAACTCCACAATTGCATCTTCAACAGCATTGCCTGCTGCAAACGCCGGCGCGGTAAAACGCAGTGTCGTCAGAGCGGCTGCGCCTCCCACTGCCAAACCAAGCGCTTCACGTCTGGTAACAGTCATTAAAAATCCTCCTTGGAGCGTATCTCCCCAACAGGCGCTGAGCACTCTTTGGGAAAATACGCTTAAGCAATAATTCTGAGCGTGATGCGGAACTGGTCAGCAACGCAGCACGCTCAAGGCAAACGCGCCTATTCTTTCAAAGTCGCCAGATAAGCGACGATGTCTTCAACTTGTTCTGCTGAAAGAATGGTCTTTCCCGCAAACTTCTTTGCCACGCGGTTCAAACCTTCGCTCTTGTAGAAGGCAGGCATAATGGTCGCTTCCCCGAAGACTTCCTTCGAGTTGACAACAATCGCCCGCAATTCCGCTTCGGTATAAGTGTCTCCGATACCCTCAAGGTACGGACCTATCTCTCCGTGGAATTGCTCTTCAGCAAGATCATCATTCGCGTGACAGGCAAGGCAGTTTCCCAGTTTCCGATTGGCGAACCATTCCCGTCCTTTGGCTGGGTCACCAACTGCACCGGTCAAAGACACCGGCACTGCTGCCTCGACAAATTGAACGTCACCTGGAGCAACAACTCCGGCAACGGCACTTCCTGAAATTAGCAGCGTTGCAGCCGCTATAGTTTTGGCAATCGCCTTCATTGCTCCCTCCCAATTACAGCGATTCAATATTTTTATGCTACTCAGATACGTAGAAACACTCAACTTAAAATTCACATAATTGAATATGTTAATATATCGACCTTAGTCTAAGTAGTTGAGTGAAAACGCTATTCTGAGGCTGCTTTTTGTTTCAAAAATTCACGTGCATGAAATTTTTGAAAATGTTCTTCGCCCTCATAGCCCTTCTGTTTGACCCAGCGGAGCATGTTGAGGGTGGTCCATTTTCCAAATGAACCAGGCATGGTCTGCACAGAGGCAGTCCCTGCTGTTTTGCCAGTCCCAACCTCTTCAGGCAGGAACAGGAAGGTGGGCGTGAACACAACGCCCCAGCGACGTGCGATGTTCTTCTCGGTTTGAACTTCCCCGTCGAAGTCCGTCACCTCTTCATCGCCAAACAGGTTCATCTGAACCACGAAGTAGTTGTCTTCAATGAATTTGCGAACCTCCGGATCGCTGAAGACATTCTTATGCAAGCGCGAACAGTAAATGCAGCCGCGTTGCTCAAAGAGAATGACCATGCGTTTGCCTTCTTCATTGGCAGCGGCAAGGTCCTCTCTAAGGTCTTTGAAGGTAAGGCGAAGCCATGGCTGTTTGTGGAGACCGTCCTCTCCAACCTCAGCAAAGCTCAGTGTCATGCTGGCGAAAATCATCGCTGCAGCAAGCATTAATTTTTTAAGCATCGATCCCTCCCATAACGCACCGCTCCCAAGAACCCCTCTATGGTTTCAGGACGCGGAAACGCCTCAGCTTAAAGATGTCAATCCTGGCGCATACTCAATCATTTGCTCTGCAATCCAGGAAACGGTGTTCGTCCCAATCAACACCGCAAAAATAATCAAAAGAACGCCCATGCCTTTTTCGATGGCACCAAGGTACTTTCGAAAACGGCCCATGAAACTCAGGAATGGCTTTGAGAAAACAGCTGCCAGAATGAACGGCAGCGTCATGCCAACTCCATACGCAAACAGCAGCAACATGCCCTGAGAAACATCATCACTGGCACCAGCCGTGAACAAAATAGTTGCCAGAACCGGACCAACACAGGGTGTCCAGCCAAAGGCAAAAGCCAGTCCCACAAAGTAAGCGCCAATGATTCCAGCTGGAGCCGAAGAGCTGTCGAGCCGGGCTTCTCTCAGCAGCAGGTTGAGCCGGATGATGCCAACAAAATGCAGGCCAAGAATGAAGATGACAGCAGCAGCCATGTAGCGCAGCACATCAAACCAGTCTCGCAGCAACTGGCCGAAGACCGTTGCTGTTGCACCAAGGCCGACAAAGATTGTGAGAATACCGGCAGCAAAGAAAAACGACGTAAAAACAACACGTCGCTGGATGGCAGGAGTAACCCCGTCACCGGAAAGCTCGTTCATTCCAATGCCTGCAATATAGCAAAGGTAGAACGGTACAATTGGTAAAATACAAGGCGATAGGAACGAGAGTAACCCCGCGCTCCCCGCCGCAATGATAGTTAGATCTGGATACATATGGGCACTTGCTAAAAACACATTCTATTATTAGAATATTTAGATATCATAGATTTTAAAATGTCAATCGTGGATATCATGAGCAATTTTGGTTGGATCTCATTTGTCATTTTCGCCCTTCTTTTCAGCAGCGCTCAAGCGGCTGGTTCGACCATGAAATTGCTCATGGTCGAGGACGAAATCTGTCCTTGGTGTGAACGCTGGGAAGAGGAAATTGGTGGAGCCTACGGCAAAACAGAGGAGGGGCAAAAAGCCCCTTTGATGCGGATGGATATTGATGATCCGATTCCCAAAGACGTGACCCTGAAAGGAAAGGCGCGGTTTACACCAACCTTCATCCTTTTAATTGACGGCGCCGAAGTCCAGCGGATTGAAGGTTACCCGGGAGAAGACTTCTTCTACCCCGCCCTGAACCAGATGCTTCAGTCTGCTCAATAACAATATTGAAAAGAAATTCATCTTTCCCGGCCAGTCCGGGGCATAATTCAGTTGGGAGAACTCCATGAAATCATTCATCACAGGGGCGGCATTGCTCGCAATGTCCGCAGGCTTCAGCGTTGCGCAGGCCGAAGATGAGTCCGCCTTTGTCAGCTTCAAGTCATTGAAGCCGGAAATCGCCATGAAGCTTGCCGTCGCCACCATGGAAGCTTGCCGCGAAGGCGGCTATCAGATCTCTGCTGTTGTCGTTGACCGCTTCGGCCAGACACAAGCGGCAATCCGGGATCGTTATGCTGGCGTTCATACAGTCGACACAGCACGCGGAAAAGCATGGACGGCTGTCAGTTTCCGCGGATCTACACTGGAAATTCAGCAGGAGATCAAGGCAGGCAATCTGTCGGCAGGTCTGCGTGACATCCCGGGTGCTGTGGCACTGGGTGGTGGCCTCCCAGTCGAATCTGCAGGCGCTATTGTTGGTGGAATTGGTGTCTCCGGTGCGCCCTCTCCAAAAGTTGATGAGGAATGTGCCCAAAGTGGCCTAGAGGAAATCTCGGATTTGCTGGACTTCTAAAAGGTAATCGCCGTGCAATGGTTGAAAAATGATTGCATTCAGCGTATGCCACCACTTCAAAGGTGTGCTGCAAGGTCAGCTTTAATTTATTCAACTTTAGCTGACCTTGCCATTCCGTTCCGACTGGTCTGCAGGATTTGGTTTAATGGCTATACCCATGATTGAACGTGGGATGAAAGAAGAAGACATCGAGCGCATGGTCGGCCATGCCAAGGATGCAACTGATTTCCTGAAAGCATTGACACACGAAGGCCGATTGATGATCCTGTGTCATCTCGTTACGGGCGAAAAGTCTGTAACAGAGCTGGAGCAGCTTCTGTCGTCTCGTCAGTCTGCGGTCAGTCAGCAACTTGCACGTTTGCGCCTGGATGGTCTGGTAAATTGCCGAAGGGACGGCAAGGCAGTCTATTACAGCCTCAAGGATGAACGCGCAGCTCGGGTTCTGGACCTGATTTTCGAGTTGTTCTGCACCGAAGAAAACAGCGATAAGTAATATTTAAGCTCCGGCGTTTTGGTCTTGGGAGGGATCAAATGTCCGAGGATATTCTGGCGGCACTCGCAGGCATTGCGGGTGGTGTTTTGCTTGGCCTTGCTGCACGTCTTGGCCGCTTCTGCACACTTGGCGCGATTGAAGACGCCCTTTATGGCAAAGAATGGCTGCGCATGCGCATGTGGGCCTTCGCCATTGCCATCTCCATTGCATCAACGTTTTTGCTGGCGGATCTTGGTCTGATTGCGCTGGACCAAACCATCTATCTCACCCAAAGCTGGAACCCGCTCGCCTGCATCGTCGGCGGCCTGATGTTTGGCTATGGCATGGCCATGGCTGGCTCCTGCGGTTTTGGCGCTTTGGCACGCTTGGGCGGCGGAGATATGCGGTACTTCGTGCTCTCTCTGGTGATCGCCATTTCAGCGGCCATGGCCGTGGGTGGCCCAACAGCTTACTTGCGTGTGTTCCTGTTCCCGACCGAACTCTCAGAGGCAAGCTCAACAGGCATCGCGCACGCTCTTGCCCAGCGGCTGGAGCTTTCCGAACTGACAATTGCCCTGGTCATTGCCGGAGCCATTGGCCTTTTCGCTGTCAGCAACAAAGAGTTCCGCCAAAGTCCAAAGGCCATTATCGCTTCATTGACAGTTGCTCTTGCGATCCTCCTCGGCTGGGTTGCAACCAGCTATCTCTTTGAAGAAAGCTTTGAAGAAGTTGCAGTGGCCAGTCACTCCTTCACAGTCCCGGTGGGCGATACCCTCATGTATCTCATGACCGCATCTGGGGGTGGTCTGTCTTTCGCCGTAGGCTCAGTCTTTGGCGTCCTCAGTGGAGCATTCCTTGGCTCACTCATCAAAGGCCATTTCAGATGGGAAGCCTGTGACGACCCACGCGAACTAAGACGCCAGATCCTTGGTGGTTTTCTGATGGGCACTGGCGGCGTGATTGCTCTGGGCTGTACCATCGGGCAGGGCATATCAGCCTTCTCAACACTCGCAATCAGCGCACCTGTTGTCATGCTCTCTATCATCGCCGGAGCAGCAATCGGGTTGCGTCAGCTCGTTGTTGGCTTTCAGTTTGCCTTCTGGAAGCAGTAACCGGACGCTGTGTTCGCAGTGACTTGTGCACAAAGATGGCCTTGGAGTAAGGCGCCCAAGACACACATTGCCTAAATTATAGATTTTACCTCTGGTTGCGGATTAATCCCGCATATTTTGCTTGAGTTTGGCGGAGATTATCGCAATATTTCGCGCTGGCCACTTCGGTGTATCTAAACGTCCTCGCATTTTGCTCTGCGAAACTCATACAGGACTACTCATCGCGAACAGGAAGCAACCATGACACGACCGACAAACGAAGCTCTGATTATGATTGATATTCAGAACGATTTCTGTTCGGGCGGAGCTCTGGCTGTGAAGCACGGTGAGCAGATCGTCCCCTTGGTCAATGAGCTGCAAAACGACTTTGCCGTCAAAGTGTTGACGCAAGACTGGCACCCGCAGCATCATAAATCCTTTGCGGATAATCACGATGCCAAGCAGCATTATGATATGACCGATATGCTTTATGGTCCGCAGGTTCTCTGGCCAAACCATTGCGTGCAGGGCACAAACGGCGCAGCCTTTCACAAAGACCTGAAGACCGACAGCGCGGACCTTATCCTGCGCAAAGGCTTCCGCCCGCACATCGACAGCTACTCCGCGTTCTTCGAGAACGACCACACCACCCCAACCGGCCTGTCGGCTTACCTGCGCGAGCGCGGTGTCGATACGCTACACATGGTTGGTCTGGCCACGGATTTCTGCGTGCGTTTCTCAGCCGTGGATGCAGCAAAGCTGGGGTTCAACGTGATTGTGCATCTGGATGCCTGCAGAGCGATTGACCTCAACGGATCCCTGAAAGAGGCTTTGAATGAGATGCAAAGCCACGGCGTCAAATTCTCTGGCGAGATGGTTGCACAATGATTGATATTGCCTCCCGCGTTTATAACCACAATTGGAAAATCGATCCGATTGTTCGTTCCCTGATCGACACCGACTTCTACAAGCTGCTCATGGCACAGTCGGTCTTTCTGAAAAAGCCGAACACGCAGGTCACCTTCAGCCTCATCAACAGAGCGCAGCACATTCCACTGGCAAAGCTCATTGATGAAAAGGAACTTCGGGACCAGCTGGACCACATCCGCACGCTCTCCCTGTCTCGCGGGGAAAGCACATGGCTGCGCGGCAATATGTTCTACGGCAAGCGGTCCATGTTCCGCGCCGAGTTTCTGGAGTGGTTCGAAAACCTGCGCCTGCCGCCCTATCATCTGGAAGTCAAAGACGATCAGTACGAGCTCACCTTTGAAGGCGACTGGCCTGCCGTGATGCTCTGGGAAGTTCCGGCTCTCGCTGTGCTGATGGAACTACGCTCCCGTGCGGTGCTCAAAAACATGGGCCGGTTCGAGCTACAGGTCCTGTATGCCCGCGCCATGACCAAACTCTGGGAAAAGGTTGAGTGCCTGCGCAAGGTTGAAGACCTGTC
>NZ_LMCJ01000057.1:336868-344808 GCF_001623085.1 Pseudovibrio sp. W74 | reverse complement strand
CCCGCCGCCGCCACTCCTATCTGTGGCAGGACTGGTGCGTGCAGGCCATGATGGAAGGCCTCGGCAAGAAATTTGTCGGCACATCCAACTGCCTGATCGCAATGCGCCGCGAAGTGGAAGCAATCGGCACCAACGCGCACGAATTGCCAATGGTCTATTCCGCTCTGGCAGAAAGTGACGAGGAACTTGCCGACGCCCCGTATCAGGTGCTGAATGACTGGCAGGAAGAGCACGATGGCAATCTGCGCATTATCTTGCCCGACACGTTTGGGACCGAAGGCTTCCTGAAACGCGCTCCGAACTGGCTGTCCTCCTGGACAGGCATCCGCATCGACAGCGGTGACCCAGTCAAAGGCGCAGAAGCCGCCATCAAATGGTGGAAAGCCTGCGGTGAAGATCCAACGCAAAAGCGCGTCATCTTCTCTGATGGGTTGGACGAAGACATGATCGCCCACCTCCAGCGTAAGTTCCATGGCCGCGTCCGGTGTAGTTTTGGTTGGGGAACCATGCTCACCAACGACTTCCGCGGGCTGGTGCCAGATGATGCCTTGGCGCCGTTCTCATTGGTCTGCAAAGCCATTTCTGCAAACGGCAAACCAACGGTCAAGCTCTCCGACAATCCCAATAAGGCTATGGGATCACGTGAAGAAATTGAACGCTATAAGCGCGTTTTCGGGGTTGGCAAGCAGATGAGCCAGAAGATTATCGTGTAACGCGGCGTATTTTAGCCATCACTCAAAATAATCCACTTGCATAGTTTCCCTATGCGTAAACTCTGTGTAGCATGCGTCACGCAGCACAGTTTATACGTGTGGGGGAGCGACGAAGATGAGAAGATGGAACGGTTGGGGCGATGATACGCACCAGGCGGAGCTGGCCGATTTTGCTAAGGCCTTGATCGCAGAGCTTTTAGGCGAGACTCATCCGCTATCTGACGCCACCTTGCAAAGCGCCATTGAGCGTGTTCCGGCGTCTCGCGCACCAGACCATCCCTTACTGGATAAAACGCCCTCAACGCGCATCAGGCATGCATCTGGGCAGAGCTTCTCAGATTGGCTGCAAATGCGCAGTGGCAAGTTTGAAAACATCCCCGATGCAGTCGCTTTTCCGGAAACCTCCCAGCAAATCCGTGAGCTTATGGACTGGGCAGCACAGCAAGATGTGATCCTCGTCCCGTATGGCGGAGGCACGTCCGTTGTCGGCCATTTGGCATGTCCTGCCAGTGAGAAACCGCAGATTACCATCGCACTCACGCGTATGAATCGCCTGCTGGACTTCGACAAGGAAAGCCAGATCGCGACTTTCGGAGCTGGCGTACGCGGGCCGGATCTGGAAGCCCAACTGGCAGCCATCGGTTACACACTCGGCCACTTCCCGCAAAGCTTTGAGCTTTCCACCGCAGGCGGCTGGGTCGTCACGCGTTCCTCTGGCCAACAATCTCTGCGGTATGGCCGCATTGAGCAGCTCTTTGCGGGTGGCACGCTGGAAACGCCAAAGGGAACATTGGAAATTCCAAGTCTCCCCGCATCATCTGCTGGCCCTGATCTGCGGGAAATGGTGCTCGGCTCTGAAGGCACACTTGGCATCCTGACTGAAGTAAAACTACGCGTCACACCATTGGCTGAAACCGAGCAGTTCTACACGGTCTTCATGCCGGATTGGGAAAGCGGTGTCGCTGCAGTGCAGGCCATCACGCAAGGCCGCATTCCGCTCTCCATGATGCGCCTGAGCAATGCAACGGAAACCGACGTCAGCCTGAAACTGGCTGTGCCGGAGAAGAAGCTCTCCAAGCTCAACATGCTCTTCAAGCTCAAGGGCCTGACTGACCAGAAATGCATGCTCACATTCGGGCTGACAGGATCAAAGAAGCAAGTTTCCGTAAACCAGAAACTTGCGAACACCTGCCTGAAGCAGCACGGCGCCAAGCGCGTTCTTTCCAAGATGCTGGGCGACAAATGGAAGGAAGGCCGCTTCAAAGGACCATACCTGCGCCACCCATTATGGGAACATGGTGTGGGCGTCGATACCTTTGAGACGGCAATGGACTGGTCGGCCCTGCGCCCCTACATCAACGTGGTTGAACAGAGCGTCACCAAAGCACTGAAGGAGCAAGGCATTCCAGTGTTTGCATTTACGCATCTGTCTCACGTCTACCCGCAGGGCTCCAGCGCATACACCACCTACCTGTTCCCCGTTGCCAGCACCTATGAGGAGACGTTGGAACGCTGGAAAATCATCAAGAAAGTCGCGTCTGAAACCGTGGTTGCCCATGGCGGTACCATCAGCCACCAGCATGGTGTCGGGCGTGACCACGCACCGTACTTGCCTGCAGAAAAAGGTGCGCTGGGCATGAGTGCCTTAAAAGCACTGAGCCACAATTTCGATCCTGACCAGCGAATGAACCCCGGCGTTTTGATCTCCGAGGAAACCGTAGGCAACACAGAACCCGCATAACTCTCAATATTGGAGGAGGGTGCAATGGCAAATACAGGGCAACTCAGCAGGCACGAAAAACTGTCGCTCATAAAACAGCGCAGTAAGCCTTGGGACATGGTTGTTGTTGGCGGTGGCATCACCGGAGCTGGTGTTGCGTTGATGGCAGCACGAGCTGGCCTCGATGTTCTGCTGCTGGAAAAGCAGGATTATGCATGGGGCACGTCCAGCCGCTCCTCCAAGATGGTGCATGGTGGCCTACGTTACCTGTCTCAAGGCGAGTTCCGGCTGGCACGGGAATCTGTGCGTGAGCGCGAAAGACTGATGCAGGAAGCTCCCGGCCTCATTGAACCCATGAGCTACCTTTTTCCGTTCCGCGAAAAGCAGTTCCCAACCCGTCGCGCCTTCTCTGTCCTCCTCAACATCTACGGATACTTCGCCAGAAAACGCGACCACAAATATCTGGACCGCGACCAGACCATCGCTGCTTTGCCGGGGCTCAATGAACATGGTTTGCTGGGCTCAGCGCAATATACAGATGCCCTCACAGATGACAGTCGTCTTGTGCTCCGTGTCCTTGCTGATGCCAGAAGAAGTGGCGCAACCACGCTCAACTATGCTGCTGTGAAGATGGTCCATAGTGACGGGGCAGGATCAAAACTCCTTGAGGTGCAAGATCAGGAAACCAGCGAAGTCTTTGCAATCTCAACCAAAACAGTCATCAACGCGACCGGGGTCTGGGCGGATGACCTGCGTGAGCAGCTAGGCCAGACCAAACGCATTCGCCCTTTACGGGGCAGCCACATAGTCATCCCGTCCTGGCGCATGCCAGTGCATCAATGCCTGACCTACCTGCACCCGCAGGACAAACGCGGCGTCTTCATTTACCCATGGCTGGGCCGCACGGTGATTGGGACGACCGATCTGGATCACTCGGAGGATCTGGATCAGGAAGCTGCGATCAGACCGGAGGAGGTGGCGTATCTTCTAGCTGGTGCCAACCACAACTTCCCCGGCACAAAGCTCACTGAAAAAGACGTCATTTCAACATGGTCTGGCGTCCGACCAATCGTGGGTAATGAAGGCGAAGACCCCAAAGAATTACATCCGTCAAAAGCCAAACGCGACCAAGTGGTGTGGGATGATGATGGCACCATCACTGTCACAGGCGGCAAGCTCACCACCTTCCGCGTGATGGCAGAGCAAGTGCTGGAAACCTGTGCGACCTATCTGAAAGGGAAGAACATGGAGCGGGCAGGAGACTATGTGTTTGAACCCCAGCAAAGCACCCTTGACGACAAAGCCAGTAGGGACCTGCCAGAAGCAGAACTCAAACGGCTGCAGGGTTACTATGGCGCTGATCTTCCAACACTTATTGCAGCAATGTCTCCCGATGGTCTTTCTTTCATCAGCGGTACAAATCGTACTTGGGCAGAGCTTGAGTGGGCCATCATGCATGAAGAAGTCGTGCATTTGGACGATCTCCTTTTGCGCCGCACGCGAATTGGCTTAGTGTTGGAAGAAGGCGGGACAGCATTGGCTGATGAGCTGGAAACACGGCTGAGAGATAAATTGGGGTGGTCCATGGACAAATGGCAGGATGAGTGGTCGCGATATCGGAAGATTTGGCGAGATCACTACAGCTTGCCGTCAACATGTACATCGCAAGAGCAGGAAATGATGCATGAGGTGACTGCTGGATGACGGAAACACTTCTCGCCATCGACTGCGGCAGTCAGAGCATCCGGGCCTTGCTGTTCTCTCCAGACGGGACGCTCCTGTCCAAGGTGCAAAAGCCGATCACGGATTATCGAAGCGACAACCCCGGTTGGTCGGAGATTGACCCGCTTATCCTCTGGGAGCTGCTGGGTCGCTGTTGCCGTGAGTTATGGGACCGAGGAGCTGACCCAGCTGCCGTCAAAGCCATGAGTGTCACCACACAGCGCGGCACCCAAATCTCAGTTGATGAAAGAGGCATCCCTTTGCGCCCTGCCATCACATGGATGGACGAGCGCATTGAAGACCAACAGAAACCATTGCCATTGCTTTGGAAAACAATCTTCGGCGTGGCAGGCTTGTCCCGGTCCATCAAGAGTGTACGCAGCGAATGCGAGGTCAACTGGATCGCGGTGAACCAACCCGGAATTTGGAAGAAGACCTATAAGTTCCTACAAGTTTCCGGCTATCTCAATTTCAAGCTGACAGACCTTTTTCGCGATTCAACAGGCGCACAAGTTGGCTACATTCCTTACGACTACAAAAAGCAGCAGTGGGCGAGTGATAACCACTTTCTCTGGAAGCTTTTCGCCTTCAAACGCAGCCACTTACCAGAGCTCATCGAGCCCGGAAATCCCATAGGATATGTGAGTGAAGAAGCCGCGCAGCACACTGGACTGCCAGAAGGTTTGCCGGTCATCTCCGCAGCTGCTGACAAAGCATGTGAAGCTGTCGGCTGCGGCGCAGTGGATGCTAGCGTTGGCTGCCTCAGCTACGGCACACGGGCAACGGCGACCATTCATTCCAGAAAATACTTCGAGGTGGAACGCCCTCTACCTGCCTATGCTGGCGGAATGCCGCGTATGTTCACGCCAGAAACCTCTGTCATTCTGGGATACTGGATGGTCAATTGGTTCAAGGAAGAGTTCGGCCACCCAGAGCAGGAAAAAGCCAAAGAGATTGGCAGCCCAGTCGAAGTGTTCTTTGATGACCTGCTCAACAGCACGCCTCCCGGTTCCCATGGTCTGACTTTATTGCCCAAATGGGGCCGCGATAACGGACGCTCCACGCCAGTGAAAGGCGCGATTATCGGCTTTGGAGATGTCCATACCAGAGGCCATATCTACCGGGCTATTATTGAAGGTATCACGCTGGAACTGCATCGTGGTCTGAAGCGGATCGAACGTAAAAGCGGCGAGAAGATCAAAGTCTTACGTGTTTCCGGCGGCGGCTCTCAATCTGACGCCATCATGCAGATCACCGCAGACATCTTCGGCCTGCCCACTGAGCGCCCGCATACCTTTGAGACCGCTGGTCTGGGCGCTGCCATTGCCGCAAGTGTGGGTGCTGGGGTCCACCCTGACTTCACGCAGGCCATGAAAGCCATGACCCGGCAGAATGAAGTGTTTAAGCCGGACCCTAAAACGGTCCAGCTCTACAAGAAGCTATTTGAGGATGTCTACCTGCCCATGCCGCGCAGGCTTGCCCCGCTGAACAAAGCACTCCGAAAGATTGTCGGCTAGGCAACATCGCTCTTGGGCTGAGATGCTGTTTGCACAACACCAGCCTTTGCGAGCGCCTGCACCCGTTTGGAGGCCACGATTTCCTTCTTATTCGCAAACACTTCGTGGTTCTGCGAGATCTTTTGCAAATCGTAAAGATAGTTCACCATCACCCCCGCCGATTGCTTTTTGCCGTTCTCAGAAGTGTCCGCCCCCACATGCACGTCATGCACCAGCGCGCCGTTGTAAAGATGGAACCGAGCCACCGGATCAAACGGCATATCGTTCTTCCGCTTGCCTTCAAGAAGGTAATAAGCAGCGAGTTCTTTAAGGGCTGCATCAGTCTCCGGCAGCTCAATCTCTTGCTCTTTGGCCCACTTGCAGAAAGTAGGGAGCGGGGACAGCGTCACAAACGTCTTCAGTTGGCTAAGCTCACGCGAAAGATCCTGCACCACTTGCTTGATCAGCGAGTTGCCAAAGGAAACACCTGCCAGCCCGCTCTGACAGTTAGAAATCGAGTAGAAGACCGCCGTATCCACTTCATCAACCGGCACAATAACCCGCTCTTCTGCAAGCACGCCTTGAATGGACGAGGGCACACCTTTGGTCAGCGCCACTTCCACAAAAATCAGCGGCTCATCTGGCAATGAGGGATGGAAGAAGGCAAAGCAACGCCGGTCTTCCGGTTGCAAACGACGGCGCAAATCATCCCAACTATCAATGGCATGCACGGCCTCATAGGCGATGATTTTTTCCAGTATCTGCGCCGGACTGTCCCAGCTGATAGGCCGCAGCACCAGAAAACCACGGTTGAACCACGAGTTAAACAGGTGCTGGAAATCCAGATCAGTGCGCGCCAGATTCGGCTGCTCCTTCATGAAACCCAGCAAGTCCTTGCGCATATGTACCAGCTGATGAGTGGCACCTGGAACCTGATTGAGCCGCCGCGCCAACTCCTGCCGTTTTGGCTCCGCCGCCTCTACTAGCTTTCGGTAATTGGCTTCCGTTCGCTCTGTTTTATAACTGGAAACAACACTCTCCAGCTTATCTGGATCGATGTCCATTTCGCGGTTCAAATGCTCAAAAAACGCCCGCTTTCCCTCAGTATCTGTGGTGGCGTAGCCATCCAGAATCTCGTGGGCAATGGCAGCTCCGGAAACGTCTCCTTGACTGCTCATCAAGGCATTGCAAAGCTCGGTAAGGGGACGCTCATCCCGCTTGCCCATAAAAACATAACGACGATCAAAAAGGGTGGAAAGTAAATCTGCCAGCAGGCTCATGGTCAGGCGTCCCGTAGTTGCACAGCGCAGTGCATCAGAAAATCGCCGGAAGCCTAACAAGGGACTGCTGGGAACGGAATGCAACAAACAGCTTAACAATGAAGTGATCCCTAACAGCACGCTAACATCTGTAAATGAGCGACAAGTGTGCTTAACTTGAGAGCATCATGTGATGGAGGCTTCAGTGAAGATCAACGGTGATTTTTCAAAGCGAGTGGTTGAGTTCAGCGACGATATTCCTTGGGTCGCGTCCCCAATGAAAGGCGTTGAGCGCAGGCCGCTTGATCGTTTGGGAGATGAAGTTGCACGAGCAACCACCGTTGTTCGCTTCGCACCCGGCAGCCACTTCTCTGAGCATGTCCATACAGGCGGAGAAGAGTTTGTTGTGCTAGCGGGAGTATTTCAGGATGAGCACGGGGATTTCCCGGCTGGCTCCTACATCCGCAACCCACCTGAATCCAAACACACACCAGCCTCTGAACCCGGCTGTACCATCCTCGTCAAACTCTGGCAGTTCGACCTTGCAGACCGCACCCATGTGCGCGTGGACACCAACAAACTTGGCCGCGTAAACGATGCTACGCGCGAAGGCGTTGCCGTCTCACCTCTGTTTCAGGATGAACGCGAGAACGTGCGCATGGAGCACTGGCAGGCAGGTGCAAACCATGCGGTTGAGGCTGACGGCGGAGCAGAGATCTTCGTGCTGGAAGGCTCAATCATCGAAGACGGAGAGGACCTTCCCGAACACGCTTGGCTCCGTGTACCCATCGGCTATGACCTCAACATCACAGCAGGAGAAGAGGGCGCCAAGCTCTGGATCAAGTCCGGTCACCTTCCCTTTGTCACTGCCCCGCATGGGGGATAAGAGGGCTACCTAAAGCTGCTCCTGCAACCAGACCCGACTGCTTTCTTCCAGCGCGTTGCGAGCTGAAATGATGTTCGCAACATGCTCCGGAAAAGAGGAGAGCTCATAGCGCAGCGTATATTCCAGCTGTCCCTGCTCCCCGTC
>NZ_LMCJ01000057.1:306939-336811 GCF_001623085.1 Pseudovibrio sp. W74 | reverse complement strand
AGGATGCCACGTCACCTGCTGCACCGCAGGTGTGCTGCCATCCAAAACCACTGGCTTCTCCAGCCACGGCAGTGCAGAAAGCGTTGTTTCTTCAGAGAGTTTAATCTCAGGTGAAACCCCTTTTGCAACATCCATCCGCTGCGAGACCTGCGTCGAAATCGGCAAAGTCCAAAGCACGGTGAGAAACCAGAGCAGAGCTGGCACTCGCGCGACCTCAACAAAGCGCAGTTGATATTTGCCCTCCAGAAACTGCGAGATCATCACGAGACCAGCCAGAATAAGCACCACACCAAACGCCAGCTCCCGTGCGCTCAGTTGTGGGGACAGGAAGATAAACATGGTCACCAGCAGCACCAGCAGCGCGAATGAGATGCCACAGTACAGCTTGGTCAGCGGTGAGATCACCGGATCAAATTTAGGGCGGTTGGTGACACCTGTTTTCTGTAGTTTACTGGTGTTCCGCCGCCTGTCTTCCGGTCGCCATCCCGTTGGTTTGAACCACAGCCGGACCTTGTCCCACCAGCTGCGCGTATGAAGGCTGTCGCGAAACAGCATGGACCAGTGCTGCAAGTTGGCTTTCACCGGATTCCACGTTTTCAGCGGCGTTGTGGTGCCATAATGGCAAGGGTGCTCTGCGACCTCCGGCTGCCAACTGCCAAACATCCGATCCCAGATCACCAGCGTGCCGCCGAAGTTCTTGTCGATGTAAATCGGGTTCTTGGCATGGTGGACACGATGGCTTGAGGGCGTGGAAAACACACCTTCCATAAGGGGGATACGATCAATCGCCTGGGTGTGCAGCCAGAACTGATAGGCCTTCAACAGCATAAATTGCACAAGGAACACTTCTGGCGGGCAGCCAAGGAAGGCGAGAGGCAGATAGAAGACCCACGAGAACGCATACTGAAACGCACTCTGCCGCAGCGCCGTGGTCAGGTTATACTCCTCACTTTGGTGATGCCCCACATGGGCGCCCCAAAGAAAATTGTAGGTGTGTGCAATGCGGTGGAACCAGTAATAGCAGAAGTCCACGCCAAAGAAGAACAGGACCCATGTGGCCCAACTGGTTGAGCCAAAGTCAAACATCCGATAGGACGACCACGCCCAGATAAACACCGAGAATGTAAAGGTTTTTAGCAATGCATCTGAAACCAGCAGGCAAATGCCCATGGAAAGGCTGGCAATGTTATCACTAAACCGGTGCAGGTCCCGCCCGCTCATGCGCAGGTAGGCGTATTCCATCAGCATAAAAAACAGAAACAGCGGAATAGCCAGCGCCGTCACATTATACTCTGCCATTTTATTCCCCCTCGCACTGCATTCCAAAAGAATGGTCGTGCAACAAAAAAGCGTCGAGCTGCAGGCCTGAGCGAATACCAGTAAAGGACCGCAAAGGCGCTTATGTTGACTTTAACGTAAAGGCAGAGAGATGGGCTGACAACACAAATCTGAGCTCATGAAAATGGCGATAAGTAGAAGTTCTGCAAGAAGATGCAGGAGTTTTGCGCAGAACTAACATAAATGATTGCTGTCCAACATATTGATTTAAATGAACTAATGAAAATGACAGTGCGGCAACTGATCGCATTTTGAATATTTTTTCTGCAAATGATTTTTTTTGCGTTAAAAGTGCAATTACAGGGTAGGGTCCGCCTTGTCGGGCGACCTGAATATTCAAGGACCTTAGCTGGCTGTCCTTCACGGTTTTCGGTCATACACTCAGGGGACTGCAGGGGTATGGGCGCGCAGTAAAAGCAAGGGCTGTAGTTCAAAGAAAACAGAGTTTTCTGAACAATAAGAAAGAATTAACGGGAGACACCATGGCTGAACTGCTTATGTCAACACTTGCTGGCTTCATTATTGGAGCGATCTTCACCGCAATCAAACTGCCTATTCCCGCTCCACCAGTTCTGTCTGGTTGTGTAGCGATCCTTGGCGTTTGGGGTGGTCATCAGATCATGCTGCAGATCACTGAGCGCTTCTTCTCCTAAAGTGCGTTCGGTTTGATTGAGGCCAATCAAACCCTACAGCGTATCTCCGAAAAGTGGAAACCGGTTTTCGGATAAAGATACGCAAAAACAAAGACTAAAGCAGCGCAAGTGTTTCAGCTTAAATACGAACTGCTTTAAGTGTTCGCTAGAATATAGAAGTGTTTACGGTCAAATTTCAAAAAGCGGTGCTGAAGTTCAGTGCCGTTTTTTTTGTACTTGCATAATAAAGAAACAAAAATGTATATAAAAACAAAAATATTGTCATATGGAGTTTCCCATGAATATCCTCCTCATCTCAGGAAGCACCAGAGAAGGCTCGTTGAACAAGAGCCTGCTGGATGCCGCTGAAGAAGAAGCGCATAACCTGAACCATCAAACGACCAGCCTGCCGCACCAGCTTGCCTCTTTTCCCCTCTACCATTCCGATCTTGAAGCAGATGCCGCCGTTCAGAACCAGCTCTCGATGCTACGGCAACAGATTGAAGCTGCTGATGTAATTCTGATCTCCTCTCCCGAATATAACGGCTTCCACACCCCGCATCTCCATAACATATTCACCTGGGCGTCCAGACGGGCAGCTGGCAAATCCCACTCCGTGCTTGAGGGGAAAGTGGTCAGTCTGCTAGCCGCCGCACCGGGTCCATTCGGGGGTGTAAGAATGCTTCCGCGTCTGGCGTCGTTTGCAGCTGACCACGGTTGTTGGGTGCATCCGCGATATGTCGCTGTCGGTAATATGGCATCAAAGACCAATGATGACGGTCAGCTAACCTGTTCGGAGACAAGACAAAAACTGCGCAATCTAATCAGCCAAACCTGCAAAATGGCCGAACCAGTAAAGATCACAGAACCTGCCTGAACAGACCTGCTGCATCTCAGAAAAGCCAAACCCGGTGTCTCAAACACCGGGTTTTTTATGTCTGATTGCTTAGCAGACGGGCAATCTGATCAAACAATGGGCAGTATTATCGATTTCTTGGATCCTCCTTAAATGAGTCCCATCCGGAAATATACACATATTCATCAATGAGTTATCAAAAGTTCAGTGCGTCATCGTTAGTTTGGCACGCCCTTTGCGCTTGTGCCGACCAACAGAGTTTGCACAAACAGCGCGCGGAGAGGGGGCAGCTACAGAAACTCACAGTGCCACGTTTGGAGAGGCGGGCCTTAAGGCTTACGGCAAGTGAATTTCTAATCCGCGCGCGAGGGGAGATGAACCATCAGTCATCTCCCCTTAGCCTTCCAGGTTTTGGGTTGCGTTCGTATGTGCGTTGCTTTGCGTTATTTATGTGTTTCTAGCGTTGAATTGGAAAACCCATGGAGCTTCTTCGCTCTTTTGATGCCACACTCATTTTTGGTTTTATCGTCACCTTCATGGCGCTCAATTTCACACCCGGTCCCGCGGTCCTGAAAGTGGTTGGCGACAGCATCACAAACGGTATTGGTAAAACCCACGCCAGCATGGCCGGTGTGTTTGGAGCCAACCTCATGTATGCGCTCCTCGCCGCGGGAGGCATGAGCGCGCTGCTATTGTCTTTCCCGGTTCTGTTTGAGACAGTCAAATGGATTGGCGTAGCTTATCTATTGTATCTTGCATATGGCTCTTTCAAAGCCGCTTTCTCAGCCTCGCTGGGCGAAGCGAAAGAACAGAAGCCGGCATCCACTCTGAAGCTGTTCCTCACCTCATTCGCAATGCAGGGTGCAAACCCGAAATCCGTCCTGTCATTCGGTGCGATGCTGCCTGTGTTCGCTGGGGAAGGCGATGGCATGGCCCTGCGCATGATGGCACTGGCCGTCTTCAACATCGCGCTCGAATATCCGGCACTGCTGTTTTACGCCTATCTCGGAACTCGGGCCTCCAAATTCGCAGTCTCCGCCCGTTCTCGCGCAGCTATGGATGCCTTCGCCGGCACAGCATTGGCCGGTGCAGCCTACATGATCTCCAAAAGCACGCTGAAAACACAGTAGGCAGCTTCTCACGCATTCAGGAAACCCAGTGCTTTCTCATTAAAGAGTGCTGGGTTTTCGAACATCAGGAAGTGGCTCCCGCCATCGGTCTTGCGGACCACCTCAAGCGCGCCATTTGGCATTGAGGAGGCGATGAACTGCTGTGAAGCCAGCGGATGCCAACTGGCCTCGCCTGTAAACACCAGAGTGCGCTGGTGAATGTTAGGCAAAAAGGCCCGCCAATCCTGCATCATGAGGTTTTCGATAAGAGCAGCAGCATGCGCGCGGGGCAATTTCAGGTTCTCGGCTGCCAATGCGCGCAAAGCAGCGTCACCAACCTTGCTGGTGAACATCCCGCTAATAATCTCAAGATGATCCTCAACATTGCGGGTCCTGCGAATAGCCACCACCATCTCATCAAGTGACTCCAAAGTGGGGTGGATAGAACCTGCCTCGTTGATCTCTTGTTGTGACCAGGAGGGCCGCGCCATGAGGGCCGCTGGCTCGTCGATAAAAATCAGACGGCGCGCAGGGCGTTCAGCCCCGAACATATCCAGATATGCCCAGAGCATGGCGACGGAAAGCGAATGGCCAACCGCGTCGAAATCGCGAAGGTCCAAGGCCTCAACCACATCAAACAGATCCTTGGCAAACCGATGGATCCGATAACCATCCGTGGGCTTTTGTGATGCGCCGTGCCCCCGGTTCTCAAGAGCATAAACCGTATGGCTCTGGCAAAAATCGGCGAACTGTCCTTCATATACAGATGCCGTCTGGCTCCAGCCACCCAGCAAAAAGACAGGCCGTCCTTGTCCGCCTGTCAGATAGGAGAGTTCCACCCCATCTCGGGTCCGTACACTCTTGCGTTCCATCCTCTTTGGCCTTTCGCAGACAACTCAACACGCTCCTGCAAGTATAGAACCCAACACGTTACCCAGCCGCAAATGAGGTCTTCATCGCGATGTGAGGAAGGCCACCTTGAATAACTGGTCCTAAATTTGGCAGGCAGATTGTCTACCAGCCGGAAAGCTCTAACAACCACCATGCCTTGCTCCGGTATTGATGCAACAAGGCAGGCGGCCGCGTTGGAAAACAGAATTGTAGTCAAAGACTTACACAACCTGAAAAATTTGTGTTTGATTTGGCACCATGAGTGTTTGTGTAAGTTTCAGATGTGCAAAATAAAGTAACTATCCGCGAACTTTGAAAGTAATACCAATTCAAAATTATAGATTTATTTATCTGCCAAGGTGTTGACAGGCCCAGCCAAGTAGAAGCTATGCTACTGCGTGTTCTTCAGGAAATGTAACCTGATTTTCCAACAAGGACAGTCGCAAATTCAAGCAGTTAGAGCATGCGCTCAGGCAATCCATTGCCTTTGGTGTACTCACTGCAACATCCTGAAATTGGTGAGGAGACGTGGGCATGGAAGCTGCTGCCTGTGCTGATACTACAATCAGAATGGAAACATGGAGAACGGAGGATCGGCAGATCAAATGCATCCTCTCTGCCAAGTGCGATGCACCCATCTCCAACTACACCCTGTGCTTCAGCATGCTTGCGCCTTGTGAGGTGATTGAAGGTGCCACTGTCAAGAAAATGACGGCGGGCTACATAGAGCTTGGCTTTGACAGAGATGTTCTGGGAACAGGGCAGGCTCTGGCGTTCACGCTCAAATACAAGCGAAGCATGAACCCCTCCAACTGCAGCTGGCTACCAAAAGGCGCTTATCTGCGTATGGGGGATGGCAGCATTGCGCCAGTCCAGCTCGCCCCGCGCGGTATTGATCAGACCTTCACCACCAAACTGCCTGAACAACAGGCCGATCCCGCATCCCGCGAATTGATGCTTGTCCCAGCCCCGCAAAGCTGGCAGCCCTCCGGTGACACGCTGGACGTAAGTGCAGGTTACAAGCTGGATCGTTCTTGGGATGCAGAAGGCGAGGCCGAGAGCACGGACGCTGTGGAAGCCCTCTCAGAGCGCAACAACATCGGTCCATTCCTCTGTGAGGATGGCGTTGCGCTTCGCTTTGCCAAAAACGAAGAACTCGCCGAAGATGCCTATGAACTCGCAATCACCTCAGAGGGCATCACACTCTCTGTGTCAGCGGCAGCCGGTGCTTTTTACGGTTCCATCACACTGCTCAACCTCAAGCTGATCTACGGTGGAACCATCCCTTGCGGCCAGATTTCCGACGCACCACGGTTTGAATGGCGCGGCCAGCATCTGGATTGCGCACGCCACTACTACGAGCCGGAAACACTGCTTCGGCTTGTCGATATGCTGGCCTTGTTCAAACTCAACCGCTTCCACTGGCATTTCTGCGATGATGAAGCCTTCCGTCTGGAGGTGGAGAGTTATTCGGAACTCTGGAAGAAGTCAGGCATGCGTGGTGAAGGTCGTGTCGTACCGGGCATTTACGGTGCAGCAGACGGACCACAAGGCGGCACCTATTCCAAAGCCTTCGCCAAGCGACTGGTGGACCACGCCAAAGCATTGAACATCGAAATCCTGCCGGAAATCGAAGTTCCAGCTCACTCCTGGGCGGTTCTTCAAATCCACCCGGAACTGCGCGATGCTGCGGATGAAAGCGGTGAGGTCTCCGTCCACGGCTACCTGAACAACACCATCAATCCCGCCTTGCCAGAAGCGTGGACCTATATGGAAGCGCTGGCCAAGGAAATCTCCGGCATCTTCCCGTTTGCTCACTTGCACCTTGGCTGTGATGAGCGCCCGCCAGCAGCATGGACCAAGTCTCCTGCCATCGAACAGTTGAAGGCAGAGCAGGGCCTCAAAACAGCGGATGATGTGCAAGGCTGGATGATGGACAAACTGGCGCTGTATGTCCGTTCGCTGGGCGTACGCCCCGCAGCGTGGGAAGAAGCTGCCAAAGGTGCCAATGGAGGCATCAACAATGACGCCATCCTATTCTCATGGACACAGCAGGGACCGGGGCTGGAAGCCGCCCGTAAAGGATACTCGGTGGTGATGACCCCAGCTGCGCACGCCTATTGGGACATCGCTCCCTCCGGCAACTTCAACGAGATCGGCCTCAACTGGGCCGGCATCACCAGCCTTGCAGACAGTGTGAGTTGGGATCCGGTGCCGGAAAATGAGCCCGAGCTGGAAAGCAAGATTATCGGCGCCCAGGGTTGCCTGTGGTCAGAGGTCGTCCTGCGGGATGCCAACATGGAAACCATGATGGCTCCGCGCATTCTGGGTATTTCAGAAATCGGCTGGGCGACCCGCGCCAACAAACCGGATGCAGATGAGATCACGCAAAAGGCTGCGTGCTACAGCAAGCTGTTCTCTGCCATCGGGTGGCGTCAGGATGTAAGGGACTAAACAACAAAAGCCCCGCTCCAAATTTTGGCAGCGGGGCTTTCAACATCTTAGACGTTGCGCAATTCTGCAACAAAATCATAGATATCACCGCGATACACGCCTGTGGTCAACTCGATGGCCCGGCCACTCGCCAGATAAGCCGTGCGGTCAATGTAAAGCGCCGCATCCCCTTCACAAACTTCCAGCAAGTCAGCTTGCTCTTCTGTCAGTTTGCAAGCGGAGATACGCTGGATAGCACGGGACGGACGCATACCGTTCAAAGACAATTTCTCATAGAGAGACGTTTCAATCCGCGACGGATCAGGCACGAACTCGGTTGAGAGCGAACTGGTCTCAATCGCCAACGGAATACCATCCGCACGGCGCAGACGGGTAATCCTCGAAACCTGACCGTCAGACGCAAGCCCAAGCGCAACAATTTCCTCAGGTGAGGGAAGGTAAATCCCACAGGACAGCGTCTCGGAGGAGGATGTCTTCCCGCGCCGCTGCATGTCCTCGGTAAAGCTGGTAAGCGCCGACAAGGACTGCTCCATGCGCTTCATCTGCGGAGCCACATAAGAACCTGAGCCCCGGCGCTGAATCACCAGACCATCCACCACCAACTGCGAAATGGCTTTGCGAATCGTCACGCGGGACAGCCCGGTCAGTGTCGCCAGCTCACGCTCGGCTGGCAGAGTGGTCGCTGCTGCTAACCGTCCATCTTTAATGGCAGATTCAAGGTGTCGGTAAAGCTGTAAGTAGCGTGGACCGCCACTCCTCTGCTGCCAGGATGTCGTTGAGAACAGATCGGTATGGGTATCTTCTTGTGCGCTCATTCTGCTCTTCTTTATGTGAATCCGTATTATCTATAATACCTTTTTGATACCAATGCAAAACAATACCGATGGCATACCAATGAAAGAAATGAAGCTTATCCCCTTGCGATTTTCTTGAAAAATCGGAGATTTTTCGTCTGAAACAGAAATATTTCACAGGAGGTACTGAAATGGTAGACAAATGGATTTGTTTTGGTATTATTTTGGTGCTCGCAAAAAACACGCGGTTCGTCTCCCTGGCGATAACAAGACGCAAGCGGCGAGTGACAAGCGATCACCTTTGGGAATTGGGGAGAGCGCATGACACATGCGTCAGGGGACCTGCTGCCTTATCAGGGCGAGCGCGGCGGTTCGGCACAAAAGAAACAAGGGATGCTGCAAGGGCTTATGCGCTCACAGGCAACCTTTGCATGGCTACTGATTGCTCCGGCAGCATTGTATCTCGTATTAGTCGTGGCCTGGCCGCTGGTAGAGACAGTCCGTTTGTCTTTCACCAACGCCAACATTGGCGGCGAAGCCTACATCGGCACTGCCAACTATGAGAAGCTGCTCAGCTCTCGCAAATTCGGTCAGACAGTGTCCAGAACGTTCTATTGGATGTTCCTGTCTGTCTCATTCAAAATCATTTTCGGTCTGATTGGCGCAACGCTGCTCAACGCGGCAATCCCGGGACGGGCTCTGTTCCGCATGCTGGTCATGCCACCGTGGATCGTGCCTGTTGCGATTGGCTGTTTCGGCTGGTTGTGGCTCTACAACGGCCACTTCGGCATCATCTCAGGAGCCTTGCAATACGTAGGCATTCTGGATGGCCCGTTTGAATTCCTCGCCTACAAGCAAAGCGCGTTTTACTCCGCCGTTGTCACCGATGTCTGGGTCGGCCTGCCTATGGTGACCATCTTCATGCTGGCAGCCATGCAGGGCGTGCCGCGCGATCTTTATGAAGCAGCCTATGTGGACGGGGCGTCCCGTTGGTACCGCTTCCGCCGCATCACCATTCCGCAAATCCTGCCGGTGATCATCACCATGTCGATCCTGTCGATCATCTGGACCTTCAACTCCTTCGAGATCATCTGGATCTTGACGGAAGGCGGCCCGCGCAACGCAACCACAACGCTGATCATCGACACCTACAAGATGGCCATTGCAAACTTCAAGTTCGGGCAGGGGGCAGCCCGTGCTGTGATCGTGGTGACACTGCTTAGCGTGTTCTCACTGGTCTATCTGTTCGCACTTCACCAGATCAAAAAACGTTTCGAGGCAGCCTAAAATGATGGATCGTTACTCGCTGCCACATAAAGTATTTCTCTACTTCTGCGTGGTGCTATTCCTCGGCTTCATTCTGCTGCCGTTTTTTGAGATGTTCATGACCTCGCTGCGGCCACTGGAACACCTGTTCCGCTCGCCCTACCAGTTCTGGTCAGACGACTTCTCGTTCAAAGCCTACTCCCAGATGTGGGAGACAGTGCCAATGCTGCCGCGTTACATCGCAAACAGCATGCTGATCTCCATCTCGGTGACAGCTCTGGCTTTGGCGTTCGTCATTCCCGCCGCTTATGCCTATGCCCGGTTTGACTTCAAAGGCAAATCACTCAGCCTCGGCATCTTTCTGGCGGTTAACATGTTCTCCGGTGCTGTCCTGCTTATTCCGCTGTACAAGCTCCTGAGAAACTACGGCCTGCTGAACACCTACTTCGCCATGATTGTTCCCGGTGCAGCGTTTCTGGTGCCAATGGGAATCTGGCTCCTGAAATCCTATCTGGAGAAAATCCCGCGCGAACTGGAAGAAGCAGCCTTCATGGATGGCGCCAGCCGTCTGTACACCTTGCGCCGCGTTGTTCTGCCTTTGGCGGTTCCCGGTCTCATCGTGGTGGGTGTGGCTGTGTTCCTGTCAGCCTACGCACAGCAGTTCCTGTTCGCGATCACGTTCAACAGCGTCAAGGAGTTCATGCCTCTGCCAGCGGGCATCCTCGAGTTCATTGGCTATCAGTCAGTCAAATGGAACCAGATGATGGCAGCAAGCATTGTTGGAATACTGCCCGTACTCGTAATTTTCCTATTTTTACAGCGCTACTTGGTGGCCGGTCTCACAGCCGGTGCGATCAAGGAGTGATTTTTAAAAGTGTCAATGGTTACTACTGGGAGGAGAAACCATGAGAACCAAACTACTATTTGCAGCGGCTGCAGGGGCAGGCGCAATGATGGCAGCAACATCTGCACAATCAGCTGAGCTACATTTCATCCGTTGTGGGGACAACGGGTTGGATGAAGATCGCAAGGTTATTGCCGCATTTGAAGCCGCCCATCCCGGCAACACCGTCAACATGGAAAGCCTTCCATGGGGCACTTGTCAGGATAAGTCTTTGAAACTTGCATCCGCAGGCAGCCCACCATCTGTGTCCTACATGGGCTCTCGTACGCTCAAGCAGTTGGCAGACAACAACCTCGTTGTTGATGTGAAGATCTCGGAAGATCAGCAGAAAGCCTATCAGCCGGGCGTCCTGAACACCGTGAGTTACCGAGACAAGTTCTGGGGCTTCCCGCGTGCATTTTCCACCAAGGGTCTGTTCCTCAATTGTGACATCTTCGAGGAAGCCGGTCTTGCGTGTGAAGCACCAAAGACCTGGGACGAGATGTATGCGGCTGCGAAGACCATCAAGGACAAAACCGGTAAAGCAGGTGTCGGTCTGACGGGCAAAGACTTTGACAACACCATGCACCAGTTCCTCAACTACCTGTATTCCAACGGCGGTCAGGTCATAGATCCATCCACCAACGAAATCACTCTGGATTCCAAGAACACACTGGAAACTCTGAAGTTCTACGGCAAGCTGGTGGAAGTTGCTCAGGAAGGTCCAACCGCATTTGAGCGTACGCAGGTCCGTGATCTGTTCAACGACAACAAAGTTGGCATGTACATCGACGGCCCTTGGGCTCGCGGTCAGCATAAAGAAGGCATCACCACCAAGGCTGCTCCAATTCCAGCTGGTCCAAGCGGTGTCAGCGGTACACTTCTCATCACCGACTCCCTTGCTGTCTTCAAAGGCTCTGGCCATGAAGAACTGGCGATGGAATTTGCGCGCATGATGACCACAGGCGACTCTCAGTACACACTGGACAAACCAGACGGTTGGGGCCTCACACCAATCCTGAAATACGAAGAGCTTGGCTATGAGAAGCCATACTACATGGATGATCCATACTGGGCAGTCTTTGTAGACTCCATCCCAACAGGTGGTCCGGAGCCTCTCTTTGTTGATTACAAAGCGATGCAGACAACCATCAACTCCATGATTCAGGGCATCATCCTGAAAGACGATACCGCTGAAAACCTGGTGGCAATCGCCGCTGAAGAACTCGAAGAGTTCAAGTAAGCAAAACCCGGAGAGGCTGGCGACAGCCTCTCCCCGTTCCTTAGTGCGAGAAGACGAATATTATGGCCACGCTCCAGCTACAAAACATCGAAAAATCATTTGGACCAACAACCGTGTTGAAAGACGTCAACCTGTCCATTGAGGATAAGGAATTCGTCGTCTTCGTTGGCCCTTCTGGCTGCGGAAAAACAACGCTCCTGCGGATCGTGGCAGGTTTGGAAATAGCCTCCGAAGGCTCCATCATCATTGATGGCAAAGACGTTTCCAATGACCACCCTATTGACCGTGGCATCTCCATGGTGTTCCAGAGCTACGCGCTCTATCCTCACCTCTCAGTTTTCGAAAACATCGCCTTTCCGCTGCGCGTGGCAAAACGTCCGGAAGAGGAGATCAAGGACCGCGTCAACAAGGCTGCTGCAATCCTGCAACTTGAAGAGCGCCTGAACCACAAGCCGGGACAGCTTTCCGGTGGTCAGCGCCAGCGTGTTGCCATTGGCCGCTCTATTGTTCGCAATCCAAAAGTGTTCCTGTTTGACGAGCCGCTCTCAAACCTTGATGCAGCGCTGCGCGGGGACATGCGTGTGGAACTCTCCAAGCTCCATAAAAGCCTCGATACCACAATGATTTACGTCACCCACGATCAGGTGGAAGCCATGACCATGGCCGACCGCATTGTGGTGCTCAACGGCGGTGTGGTGGAGCAGTGCGGCACCCCGATGGACCTGTACCTGCGCCCGCGCAACAAATTCGTGGCTGGCTTCATCGGCCATCCAAAAATGAACTTCCTGCCCGCCATCGTCAGCCGCGTCGAAGACCGCATGCTGCACGTGAAGCTCGCCAATGGTGGTGTCATGAGCATGCCAGTGGCGTCTGAGGGCGTGAAGGCCGGTGACAACGTGGATATCGGCATCCGCCCTGAGCATATGCAGCTCGATGAGAATGGACCAGTTTCCATGCATGTAGAAGTGCTGGAGCGGCTGGGAGCCCATTCCATCGCCTACGGTAAAGTTGAAGGGGATGGTGCGTTTTGTGCATCCTTGCCTGGCATGGCTGAGATTCCGGAAGGCACAACCATAAAACTCAGTATCAAGCCGGAGGATGCCTACGTCTTTGACGAAAGAGGAGTTGCGCTGCAACGCCTTGGTGCTCTGGAACTGGCATAGGAGAAACACATGCGTATCATCGTTGTTGGTTTGGGTTTGCGAGCTGTCAGTGTTCTGGAAAGACTGCAGGCTCACATGAGCGAAGCGGAAGTGGTGGCCTATGTAGACCCCAAACCGCACCAGATTGAACGCCTCAAAAACCACGAGGCCATCAAGCCCTACGACACGCTGGAAGAGATGCTGGTTGGTGAAAAGGCGGATCTGTTGTTCGTCAGCTCTCCAAACCACATGCATCTGGAGCACATCCGTCTGGGCCTTGAAGCTGGCATCCGCATGTTTGCAGAAAAGCCTGTCGTGATCTCCATGAGCGAGACCATGGAACTGGCAGAGCTGCTTTCCAAACACGGTGCAGATCAGGTGCTCATCGGTCTGGTTCTTCGCTACGCCCAGCATGCAAGAGATCTGCGGGATGCGCAGGCCGCTGGTCAGCTCGGCGATGTAGTCTCCATTGAGGCCAACGAGCATATTGCGCCGTATCATGGGGCTTTCTTCATGCGTGACTGGCGCCGCCATGAGAAATATTCCGGCGGCTTCATGCTGGAAAAATGCTGCCATGATCTTGATATCTACAACATGGTGACCGGCTCGCGCCCCTCCCGTGTTGCCAGCTTCGGTGGCCGAAAATCCTTTGTCCCAAGCAATGCACCAGCAAAAGAAACAGATACGCAAGTGTATCATGTTAAAGAGTCCATCTGGGAAGCCGCGGAAGACCCGTTCCTCTCTGATGGCGATATCGTCGATCACCAGACCGCGATCCTCGAATACGAGAGTGGGGCCACCATGGCCTTCCACACCAACATCAACGTACCGGACGAACACCGCCGGTTCTGCGTGATTGGTACCAAAGGCATGGCAGAAGGTGACTTCGTGCGCGGTTATCTGAAAGTGACCGATGCCCACACCCGCGGCACATTGGTGGATGAAGATTACAACAAGTCCATTGACCGCCCCGGCGCACACTACGGCGCTGATGACATGATGTGTCAGGACCTCTGCGCCTATCTGCGCGGTGAAATGGACAGCCTGCCAGTTTCCGTCGTGGATGCGCTGGAAGCAGGCGTCGCCGCACTGGCACTCGATCAGGCGCGCACAACTGGTCAGGTCGTGGACCTGACGTCCTATTGGCAGAAATTCGACAGTTTCAACCTGCGGGAAACCGCAGCAACAACAAAAAAGATGGAATCAATACAGTGACCAAACTCCCCGGTGCGTACATGCGCGCTGAGATAGATCAGGCAATTCCGGCATTCGCAGAAGGGGTCCGTCAGGACCTCACAGAGAGTGTCAAAGCAGCAGCGCTGGACAAGCTCGACACGTTCTACACCATTGCGCGTGGAAGCTCAGATGCAGCCGCCAACTTGATCTCCTATGAACTGATGGCCGAACTGCAAAAGCCGGTAACAACACTGCCGCCCTCTGTGTTCAGTCTGGGGAATGGATTGCAGTTGGGTAATGCTGGCGCCCTTATTTTCTCCCAATCCGGAGGAAGTAAGGATCTGGTCAGTGCTGCAATCGGGTTTAAAAGCGGCGGCGGTAAAACGCTCGCCATCACAAACACACCGGGTTCTCCGTTGGCAACTGAAACGGACGCCTGTGTCGATATCAAAGCAGGGCTGGAACAAGCCGTTCCAGCCACCAAAACAGTCATCTGCACCATTGCCGCCGGAATGGCTCTGCTGGCAGCCCTCAAACCAGACTACGCTAAAGCCTGTGAAGCAGCAGCAAAAGCCATGCTGGCCAGCGCTGAGGCGAAACTTGAGCAGGCTGACGAGATCATCGAGGCTGTGAAGTCCACGCCGCATGTGTATGTGATCGGGCGCGGGTGTGGGTTCGGCGCAGCGCAGGAAGTTGCGTTGAAACTGAAGGAAACAACAGCCATTCATGCAGAAGCGTATTCCGCTGCTGAGGTGCTGCACGGTCCGCTGCAACTGGCCACAAAACCGCTCTGTGTCCTCATCCTGGATACGGGGGAAGAGGTCAGCAACCAGAGCCTGAGCCTGGCGGAGGAGCGGTTCCGCTCTGTCGGCGCAAATGTTTTCCGCCTGACACCAGAAACCGTTGGTGCGCAAGGCCTTACTCCCGCAGCAAGCTCGGCCATGTTGTTGCGTGCATTGTACCCAGTGATTTTGGAAACTGCTCTCCAGTTGGGTCTGGACCCAGATCAACCGGAAACACTTTCTAAGGTAACTGTAACTATTTGATTTTATGAAGGAATGCTGCGATGGTCGATCTGACCAAATGGGCAACTACGCGCGAAATTCAGGCGCAACCGCAAATCTGGGCAAGTTGGGGACAGGATTTCGCTGCGCGTCTGAGTGACCTGAGCGAATGGGTTGCCAATTCCGGGGCCACGGAAGTCTGGTTCTGCGGGGCAGGCACCTCCGCCTATATCGGCGACCTTCTGTGCAGAGCACTGGACGCAACCTCTGTACTGCCAATGCGCTCCGTTCCTTCAACCGATCTCGTCAGCGCCCCGCACGTGTTTAAACGCAACGGTGTCATTCCGCTGGTTGTCTCTTTTGGTCGCTCCGGCAACTCCACCGAGTCCATCGGCACGCTGGACTTGCTGGACGCGATCTTCCCCGAAGCACCACGGCTAAACATCACCTGCAACAAAGACAGTGCACTGGCAACCCGCCAGCCTGCTTCAAAGGCCAGCCAACGCGTGATCGTTCTGCCGGATGAATGCCACGACAGCGGCTTCGCTATGACCTCCAGTTTCACCACCATGATCCTAACGGCCATGGCAGTTTTCGGGCAGGAAACGCCGGAAGAATTCACCGCCAACATGAACGAGATCAGCCATGCAGCTGAGATTGTTCTGGCGCAAGCGGATCAACTGGCAGGCAAACTCACCAACCCTCAACGTGCTGTCTTCGTAGGCTCCGGTCCGCTTGCCTTTGTTGCCCGCGAAAGCGCGCTGAAGGTGATGGAACTCGCCGCAGGCAAAATTCCGTCTATCTGGGACAGTTCCCTCGGCTTCCGTCACGGACCAAAGTCTTTTGTTGATGCACAGACCAAGGTCTTCGTGTTCCTCTCCAACAACCTGCATTCCCGCCGTTATGACGAAGATCTGGCAGACGAGGTGAGGGCGCAGTTTGGTGAGCACACGGTCATTGCCATTGGCAATTCTGCAAAGGCAGATGTGCACATTCCATGCAAACTGGAGGATGGCTGGATGTCTGTGCTCCATGTACTCATTGCCCAATGGCTGGGTGTGGCATGGTCTGATCAGCTTGGCTTCAACGTCGACAATCCGTTTGAAGGGCAGGGCACGCTGACCCGCGTTGTCTCGGGCGTCAAGCTCTACGCATTGGAAGAGGCCTGATATGGTTCGAGCTGGCGGTATTGATCTGGGCGGCACCAAAATCGAGGCAACCGCCTTTGATAGTGATTGGGCTGTAGTTGAAACCAAGCGTATCCCAACCCCTCAAGATTCCTACGAAAATTTGGTCGATGCTCTCTGCGAGATGGTCGTCTGGCTGGAAGAAACCTCAGGCTCAAAAGGCTTGCCGGTTGGTGTCGGTATTCCCGGCTTCCATTCCAAACGAACCGGCAAGTTCCTCACCGCCAACCTGCTCGCCTCAGGCCGCACCGTCCATCAGGACCTGATCGACAAACTGGGCAGAGCCGTCGCGTTTGAAAACGACTGCAACTGCTTTGCCCTCTCTGAAGCCATGCTCGGCGCTGGGCGCAGCTACGCCAGCGTCTTCGGCCTGATCATCGGCACAGGCGTCGGCGGAGGCTATTGCTCCAACGGCACGTTGATCTCGGGTCTGAATGGGGCTGCCGGAGAATATGGTCACCTCGGCATTCCCTACATGACTATGAAGGAACTCGGGCTCGACGGCATCCAATGCGGCTGTGGTCGCACCGGCTGCTTTGAGACCTATCTGGCTGGCCCCGGAATGCGCCGCCTCGCCAAACATGTCACCGGCAAAGACGCCGATGCGAAGACCATCACCACGGCAGCCGCTGCTGGTGATCCGCAGATGCAGGAAGTCATGCGCATGTGGGCCCGCATTGCGGCGGAACTGGTTGCGGCGCTTCAATGCACGGTGGACCCGGACTGCATTGTGCTCGGCGGTGGCCTTTCCAAGATCCCGAACATCGACCGCCTCATTGCGCAAGCTCTGCCCGGCCATTTGCTTGACCAGACCGAGCCGCCGGAAATCCGCGTTGCAGAATACGGTGACAGCAGCGGTACACGCGGAGCAGCGCTTGCTGCTGTCCAAAACTATCAAATACTGGAGGAGCCGTCATGAGCAACCCTTTGCTTGAGGTGATCACTGCCAACCGTGCAGGCGCCAGAGCCGCGCTTCCCTCCATCTGCTCCGCTCAGCCTGATGTCATCCTTGCCTCCGCTCTGCTCGCAGCAGAAAAAGGCGCGACCCTGCTGCTGGAAGCGACCAGCAACCAAGTCAATCAGGACGGCGGCTACACAGGCATGAAGCCAGCTGACTTTGTCAGCTACGTCAAAAGCATTTGCGCCACTGCCGGATTGCCGGAGGACGCGCTCATCCTCGGCGGTGACCATCTCGGCCCGCAAGCCTGGCGCTCCATGCCTGCCGATCAGGCCATGGCAAAAGCCAAAGAGCTGATGAAAGCCTATGTGCAGGCTGGCTTCACCAAAATCCATCTGGATTGTTCAGAAGGCTGCGCAGGCGAGGAGGCTCAGGTCGGTGATGAACTCAGCGCCAGCCGTGCTGCGCAATTGGCTGCTGTTTGTGAAGAATATGCACCAGACCCAAGCCGTCTCAGTTACATCGTCGGTACGGAAGTTCCTCCTCCCGGAGGCGCGCGTGAAGAAGGCGAGGCTCATAGCATTGAGCCAACCCCACCCGCGCGTGCCTCCCGTACCTTGCAAATGCACTTTGAGAAGTTCGATGAGCTGGGCCTACAGGATGCCAAAGACCGGATCTGCGGCCTTGTCGTGCAGCCGGGTGTCGAGTTCTCACCCTTCCACATCGATCATCTACCCGCTGATGACGGCAAAGCTCTGCGAGCAGCGCTTGACCCATTCCAGAACGTTGTGTTCGAAGCGCACAGCACCGACTACCAGCTGGACAATGCGTTCCCACGCCTCGCCAACATGGGCTTTGCGATCCTGAAAGTCGGCCCTGCACTCACCTTCGCCTACAGGCAGGCCATCTATGGACTGGACCAGATGCTGGATTGGCTGGAAGAGGACAAACGAACAGCGCCAAAAATCTCAAAGATTCTGGAAGCAGAAATGCTGTCTGAGCCCAAGTACTGGCGCTCTCATTATCAGGGATCGGATCAGGAACTGCACTTGCTGCGCCACTTCAGTTATGCAGATCGCATTCGGTATTACTGGCCTCAGGAGAAGGTACAGGATGCCCTTAAGGCACTCTTTGCTGCCCTCCAAACCCATGAGATTCCAAAGGTACTGCAGCTTCAACTGTTTGCATCTCGCACTGTTGAACGAGCACGGGCTTTGCAGCGCCATGGTTTTGGCATAGAGAAGGCGCTGGTGCTTGCTGAAATCCAGCAGGCATTGGACCCATATTTCTTTGAGAGAGTTGAGGCACCTCAGCTTGAGGAGGCTCTATGAGCACCGCACCGGGCAACCAAGACATCTGGCTGTGTCCAGATCAGCTGTTTGACGGCCAGAACCTGCTGAGCGATACTGCCATTCATCTGGTGAACGGCAAATGCGTTGGCCTGTCTTCAGCAGACCAGTTGCCCGCCGATGCGACCGTGAAAAAGCTCTCTGGCCTCATCACGCCGGGCTTCTTTGATATCCAGATCAACGGCGGCGGCGGGGTTCTCTACAACACTTCACCATCACCAGAGGGTCTGGCTGCTATTGCAGCGGCGCACCGCCAATTCGGCACCACAGCCTTGCTGCCAACAGTCATCACCGACGCGCCAAATGTGCTGGAGGACGCCGTTGAGGCCATGAAGGATGCTTACGGCACCCATGGCATCAAAGGCATCCACATCGAAGGCCCGCACATCAGTGTAGAGCGCAAAGGCACCCACGAAGCCAGCTGGGTTCGTCCGCTTAATGAGCGCAGTTTACAGCTGGTCCGCGACCTGCGAGATCGGGACATCCCGGTTCTCATGACGGTCGCACCAGAAGGCGTTGCCAAAGGTGACGTTGCCAGACTGGTTGAGATGGGCGCAGTTGTCTCTATCGGCCATACTGATGCAGGCGCAGCGCAGATCAAACCTATTCTGGAAGAGGGCGCAAACCTCTTCACACACCTGTTCAACGGCATGTCCCAGATGGTCAACCGCGAGCCCGGTGCAGTTGGAACGGGCATCAACAGCACCGCCTATTGCTCGCTGATCGTAGACGGGCACCACGTCGCCGACGATATGCTCCGCCTCGCCATACGCGCACGGCCTGTCAAAGATCATATGATCATCATCAGTGATGCCATGCCAACTGTTGGCGGACCGGAAAACTTCAACCTTTACGGTCATCAGGTCTATCTGGAAGACGGCAAGCTCATCAACAAAGCCGGGTCTCTGGCAGGGGCACACGTCACCATGCTGGAATCTGTTGCGCGCATGATAACTGAGCTTCAGTTTCCGGCAGAAGAAGTGTTGCGCATGAGCCTGTCCAATCCAGCTGCGCTGATGGGACTTCAACAGTCCGTGGCCTCTCTGCAGAACACTGACTTAGCCGATATGCTATTGCTCGCACCGGACTACAAGTCCTTCTCATTCCTCTCGCCTATGCTCTAGTTTCCTGCGAGAGGAGTTGCTGTCTCACCGCTCGCGAAATGCCTCCGCTTTCACCTTGAGCAGTGGTTTGGCAAGATAACTCAGCACGCTTTTCTCACCGGTCAGAATATCAATGCTCGCCGTCATGCCCGGCGTGATGGGCAACGGGTTTTGCTCTGATCCCAGATGGTTTTGCTTGGTCCGCACAATCACCTTGAAAAACGCCTGTCCCCGCTCGTCCTCTGACGTGTCCGGACTGATCCGCTCCAACACCCCGTCCAATCCACCATAGATAGAATAATCATAGGCCGTGATCTTCACGCTCACATCCTGCCCCGGATGCAGGAAGGCCACATGTTGCGGCTGGATTTTTGCAGCAATCAGCAAAGTGTCTTCCAGCGGAACAATCTCAATCAGTGGCTCACCAGTCTGAACCACCGCGCCGATGGTACTGACATTAAGTTTGTTGATCACCCCGCGAACGGGTGCCACCAACGCACTGCGATGCACCCGATCCTCCGCCCCACGCAGCCGCTCCTCAATCACAGCAAGTTCCGCTTTGGTCGCCACCAGATCCGACTGTGCCTGAGAGGCAAACGCTGTCTGCGCAGATGCTACCTTTTGTAGAACCTCTTCCTTGGCAGAGCGAGCACTTGCAAGAGAAGCCTCCAGCATCTGCCGCTCCCCCTCCAGAGTTGTGTACTGTCGCTTGAGCCGCAAAAACTCGATCTCTGGCAGGACTCCACGTTTATAAAGCTGCTGGTTGATCTCCAGTTCCCGCGCAATGATGGTCAGATTAGCGCTCAGCATCTGTGCTTCAGCTTCAAGCTGCTTCAGATCCTGTTCTTTCTGGCTAAACTGACTGCGAAGCACGGCAACTTCCGCAGCAAACTGCTCTTTGCGAGCCTTATAAACCGCCAGCTCTCGCTGCAAGAACGCGGCAATGTCGGCAGGCGTGTTTGAAAGATCAAGCGCCAGATTTGCCTGACGGGCCTCAGCGGTCAATCGCGCAAGACGAGCCTGCAACGCATACTTCTTCTGCTGCAGCTCCCCCAGCTGAGAGGCAAAGCCGGTATTATCCAACTTTACCAGAACCGCCCCTTGCTCAACGATTTCGCCTTCATAGAACAACACCTCAGAGACAATCCCGCGTTCCGGAGCTTGCACAATCTGCATCTGACGGGAAGGGATGATGCGTCCATTGCCTCGTGTGACCTCTTCCACATGCGCAAATGCAGACCAGACGAACAACAGCAGCATAATTGCGGCACATGTGAAGATCAGAATTCTGGACTGCTTTGGGCTGTGAAACTCTGGCAAATGCAGCGGTGTAACGGGAAGCGACCAGCCCTTCATGCTCTCAGCCTTTCTTCAATCGGAACCTGCGCAGGCTGTGGCACTTCATGCAGACGCGGTTGCTGCATGGATTGCTTCACTTCCTCGCTCGGTCCATCTGCAATGATGCGGCCTTGATCCAGAGCGATCAGCCGATTGGTGAGCTTCAGGAGGGAAGGGCGGTGCGTGCTGATAATGAGTGTCAGAGAACCGTTGTTATAGCGCCGCAAGCCACGCAACAAACGCTGCTCCGCAGAAAGGTCCAGCTGACTGGAGGGCTCATCTAGAAACAGGATCTTAGGTTTGCGCAAAAGAACACGAGCCAACGCCACACATTGCCGTTGTCCGCCGGAAAGGGCGGCCCCGTTTTCACCCACAATCAGATTGTAACCAGCTGGATGCTTGTTCACGAGGCTATGCAGCCCCGTTACATGGCAAACTTCCTCAATCTCCTCGTTGGAAAGGTGTGGCAATCCAAGGCAAAGGTTGTCTCTCAACGTGCCCTGAAACAGCGTATTGTCCTGAGACAGATACCCAACAAAATGGCGCAGGTCTGCTGGATCAAACTGGCGCGTGTCAATTCCATCAATGAGAACAGCACCCTCGGAAGGATACCTAAGCCCGCTCATCAGCCGGCCTACGGTCGATTTTCCGGACCCGACACACCCAACCAGCCCAATCGTATCCCCAGGCTCAATCGAGAAATTGCAGTGGGTCAGGCTAGCCTTCTCACTGAGTGGATAAGAGAAGCTGACATTTTGAAACTGAACTTCACCACGGCAGCACCGCAGGTTTGCAGTTGCTTTCCCTATCTTGCGTTCTGTTGGCTGGCTCAGCAAATCTCCAAGCTGGCGATAGCTGTGCAGTACCTGACGAAACCGGACGAGTGCATTGGCGATAGAGGAGATCGGCGCCAGTACACGCGACGACAGCATCATCGCAGCAATCAGCCCGCCCATGTTCACTGCACCCGCCTCCACCTGATAAACTCCCCAGACAATAATCAGCACCGACACCATGCCTTGCACATGCCCTGTTCCCACCATTGCCAGATTGGACCAATGACGGCTCTGCAACAGGATCTCGCTGCTGCGCTCAACAGACTGCTCCCAGCGGGATTGCATGTGGGCCTCTGCATTGAGCGCACGCACCGTCTCGTGCCCACCTAATGTCTCCATCAAAATGTTCTGCCGCTTGTTCCCCTCAAGGCTTGAGGCTTGAACAGTACGTTCCAAAGGCAATTGAGCTGCCAGATTAAGAAGGCAAACCACGGGCACGGCGAGCAGAGGGATCCAGGCAATGGGGCCAACGATGAAAAACAGGATGCAGATGAAAAGCCCGACAAAGCAGAAGTCCAGCAGGGCGATCAAGGCTGTTGAGCTGAAGAACTCACGGAGCTTTTCATAGTCATGAACAGTCCCGGCGTATTCTCCGGCACTCTTGGTTTTGGCAGAAAAATCAATGTTCTGCACATGAGAGAAAATCTTGGAAGCCAGCCGCTGATCTGCCTTTTTACCAAGGCTGTTGAGGATGGATGATCGTGCCACCTTCAGCAAACTATCTCCCGCCAGCGCCAACGCTACACCAATCGTTAAAGCCCATAGCGACGCCACCGCGAAGTTGGGCAGGATGCGGTCATAGACATTCATGATGAAAAGCGGAGAGGCGAGGGCGAGGCAGTTGATCAGCAATGTCCCGAGCGCAACATTTCCATAGTCAGGCCAGAACCGTGTGAATTCGGACCAGAACCAATGCTTGCTGTCTTGATGAACCTGCCCACTGCTGTCGCGTGCATGAAGAGATGAAAACAGGATCGCATACCCAGAGTATGCCCGCTGCAATATATCTAAGCTGAGATATTGCGGTCTTTCCAAATCTAAAGGATCCAGCAGTTTGGCCTGCCGTGTGGCTGCATCATAGCCCACCAGCAGGCGCAAAGCTCTGTCATGAAACACTAACAGGCACGGAAGGCTGCTGCTGGAGATCTTGCTAAGAGCAATCTGTTGCTTTTCGGCTTGTAACCCGCAATTCTCGGAGGCTTTTTCTACCTGAGAGAATTGTAACCGCCCATTGATCAGCGGAAGCCCGGCAGTCAACGCTGTTTTACTGAGGAAATTCCCATGGGCGCGGGAGACATAAGCGACGCTTTCAAGCAGGGCGTCCAGCACCTCATGCATTGGATGGCTACCTTCCTCAGTATTGAGGGCATGAGGGCTGGACAAGCGAAAATCACTCACGGCGTGTTCCCTTGATTTATGACAGTAATCGCAGTTTCATTTATTTGTTTTTCGAGGGGCCACGCTTTGTTTGGTCTTCTTGCGAGAAGCAGAAAGATTAGGAGATACAACGCATTACAGGTATCAAGTAATCTCTCAGTTCCCGCTAAGAAGTTTCGGTGTTCTTGTGGGATCTAAGAAAACACCCTGAGTAAAATGTGGCAATCTCGGGAACTTGTACTGTCAAATAAAGGGGCAAAAATAGCAGGAGTGTATTTGCCAAGGCATTCGCTATAAGATCAGCGCCTTAAAATTCTGATTGTCCGGAATCGCAAGTTTCCCAATGAACACAGCGTTTCTCTCCAAACCAACATATCCGAAAGTTTGAGAGTGAGCGTGTGTACGAAAGGGGATAGTGGGATAATTTCCCCTACGGCAAGTTATCCCATGCATTCTTAGGGGTAAAACACGGGACCAGTGAGGTTCAGCACCCAGAACCTCTCAATCACAATAGCTTAGGCAGTTTCCCGGCTAAGAAGTCAAAAAACAGCTTTATGCGTGGAATTTGCTTGAGAGTGTGCGGCGAAGCCAGCCAAACAGGCAAAGCAGGCAATGGGTCCTCCAGATCAAGGCGCACAAGGCTGTCATCCTCAAGGCCGATTCCAATCTGACCAAGACCAACCCCACATCCAGCACGCACCAATTCCCAGTAAGTCACCCTGTCATCACACCGCACACTAAAGAAGTCCCGGTCCACGTTCAGGCCCGCTTCCTGCATGCCGCGCAGGATCAGGTCAGATCTGTCGTACCCGATCCAATCAAGCGCTAAGAGTTCCTCTCTTGTGCTCGGCATGCCAACCCGCTCTACAAACGTGCGGCTTGCAAAAAGCCCCAATGGTGTCTCGCCAATCTTCTTGGCAAAAATGTCCAGCTGCGTCGGTGTAAACATGCGCACTGCGATGTCAGCTTCCTGAAACAACAGGTTTTGCGCATCGTCAGAAGGGAGAAGCTCAATCTGGATCTCAGGGTAGCTCTGCCGAAATTCTGCAATAAGCTTTGGCAGCACATAATGAGAGATCACCTGACTGGCGGTGACACGCACAGGCCCAGCAAAACCACTTTGCTTGCGCTCTTCTGCATGAAGCAGAAACTGAGCCGCCGCTGAATGCATAGCCTTGGCGTGCGGCAGCAACGCTTCCCCATCCTCTGTCAAGCCAAGCCCGCGCTGATGACGGTAAAACAACGAGACGCCCAGCTCCGCCTCAATCGCCTTCACTTGTCGCCCAATTGTCGGTTGGCTCTGGTTCATCTTCTTGGCTGCAGCTGAAAGACTACCTGTCTCCGCAACCGCTACAAAAACACCAATGAGATCCCAGGAAAGATGATGTAGTCTTCTATTCATAATTGAATATCATACCTGCATTTCATTCGAATTTACATAGGAAATAGAGCGCCTACTATCGTGTCTAAAGCGTATTCCCAAAACGTGACTACCGATGTTCGGATAAGAATATGCGATTTGGAAAAGAGTATTGGACAGGAGCGGTCATGAGACCCGTAGCTTTGATTTTAGGTGCCTCTGGCAGATTTTCAAAAAACATGACTGAGCAGTTAGAAGCTGCAGGCTGGGAAACCCGCGCCTTTGACCGTGCAAACCAAAATATGAAAAAAGCTGCAGAAGGTGTTGATGTCATCGTGAATGGAGCAAATCCGCAATATCCGCACTGGAAGCGGGATGTGCTTCCCTTCACCCATAAGGTGATTGAAGCAGCCAAACATGCCAAAGCCACAGTCATCATCCCGGGCAACAACTACTGCTTCGGCCCAAACATGATCCCCCCCATTGGCCCGCAAACACCTCAAAAAGCAACCAACGAGCTGGGTGTGATCAGAATAGAACTGGAACGCCTCTACAAAACATCGGGTGTGCGGACCATTCTGCTCAGAGCCGGAGATTTCATCGACACCTCCGCCAGCGGCAACTGGTTTGACCTGATCATGTCCACCAAGCTGGAGAAGGGGAAGCTCATTTATCCCGGCAAGACCGATATACCCCATGCATGGGCGTATTTGCCGGATATGGCGCGTGCTGCCGTCCAACTGCTGGAAATGCGAGACCAGTTGAACACCTATGAAGACATCTCTTTCCCCGGTTACACGTGGACGGGGAATGAACTCCGCAAAGCACTCACAGAAGTCACCAAACAGAATGTAAGCATCAAACAGTTCAGCTGGTGGCTGATACGCTTGAGCCGACCTTTCTGGCCCATGGCAAAACACCTTTTGGAAATGCGCTATCTTTGGAATACCCCGCATTGGATGGATAAAACACGGTTTGATGAGCTGCTCCCTGACTTTGAGGCAACGCCGGAACGGGAAGCCCTGAAGCAGGCCATCAGCCATTTACCCGCTTTCCAGCTGAACAAACCGGTCTCACTGAAACAGCCCAAAAGAGCGGCATGAGATTTTGCCTGAAGTGGCCTCCAAGAGTTTACAGAGGCAAAGCCGACAGGATATAACTAAGCAGTCCAATCAGATGTATTATGCGGCATTTGCCTCTTTGAATTTTGGAGTGCTCTTTGACCTTTAAACTTGGAATTCTGGAAGTTGGCCGACCACCCGAAAACCTGAGCAAGACATTCGGTGATTACCCGTCAATGTTCGAAACGCTCCTGAAGGATCAGGGTGGCGACTGGCATTACATGTCTTACCCCGTGGTGGATGGCCAACTGCCTCAAAACGTTCATGACTGCGACGGCTGGCTGATCACAGGCTCCAAACACGGTGTCTATGATGATCTTGAGTGGATTGACCGGCTTAAGACTTTTCTGAAAACAGCCTATGACGAGCACGTGCCAATTGTCGGCATCTGCTTCGGGCATCAGATCCTTGCAGAAGCGCTGGGCGGTAAAGCTGAAAAGTCCAACAAAGGCTGGGGCTGCGGCGTCTTCACTTACTATGTTCTGGAAAGCCCCAATTGGGTGCCAGAAGGCCTGACCAGCTTTTCCATTGAAGCCTATCATCAGGATCAGGTGACAAAACTGCCAGAAGATGGTGAGGTCATTGCATCCTCTGATTTCTGCGAGTTTGCAGCGATTGATTACAAGGGCAGGGCACTCACCCTCCAAGGGCATCCTGAGTTCAATAAGGACTACTCTGTAGCCCTGTTTAAAGAACGCCGCGGTGACACACTGCCTGAAGACATTGCAGATCATGCAATCGCCTCCTCGGAAGCGCCAATGCAAATTGGTGAGGTCGCACACATGATCGTAAACTTCATTCAGCAGGCAGCAGTTAAAGAAAAGCAAGAAGGGCACTAACTCCTGTCCTGCAGTGTTTCAGAGGCTCGGGTATAGACCCTGAGCCTCCTCAGGGATGAACATGGCTATGTCGCAAGGTTTTCTTCACGCCAATGATAAGGCAGGGCAATACCCCGCCTCCTACTACATCGCGACTGCAAACAAGCAACTCTCCTTTCCAACGCTGGAAGGTGAACAGACCTGCGATGTCTGTGTCATCGGCGCTGGCTACGCGGGGCTGTCTGCTGCTTTGCATTTGGCCGAGCGTGGCTACAAAGTTCATCTCCTAGACGCTCATCGTGTTGGTTGGGGAGCCTCAGGCCGCAACGGCGGTCAACTCGGCAGCGGCCAGCGGAAAGACCAGGACGAGCTGGAAAGTCTTGTCGGGCTGGAGCGCGCCAATGAACTCTGGCGCCTTGCTGAAACCGCCAAATCCTTGACGAAAGACCTCATCGCCAAATACCAGATCCAGTGTGATCTGAAACCGGGTATCCTCCATGCCGATCACAAACAAAGTTATGTGAAACATAGCAAGGCCTATGCAGAAAAGCTGGCAAACACTTATAATTATGCAGATATCCGCTTTGTAGACACTGCCGAAATACAAGAGATGCTAGATACAACTGCGTATCACGGTGGCACGCTGGATATGGGGGCAGCTCACTTGCACCCGTTCAACTTCGTGCTGGGCCTTGCTGACGCCTGCAAGAATGCTGGAGTGCAGATCTTTGAAAACTCTGAAGTACTGGAGGTCGAAAAAGGCGAGCCAGCTAAGTTGAAGCTTGCCAATGGACAAGTCACAGCACGCTACGTGGTCTTCGCCTGCAACGGTTATATTGATAGCCTTGAAAAGCGTGTGGCGGCGCGGGTCATGCCCATCAACAATTACATTATTGCCACCGAACCTCTGGGCGAAGATCTGGCCCGCTCCTTGATCTCCAATGATGTGGCTGTGGCAGACTCCCGGTTTGTGATCAATTACTACCGTCTGTCCGCAGACAACCGTCTCTTGTTTGGGGGAGGGGAAAGCTACAGCTTCCAGTTCCCGCGCGATATCAAAGCTTTCGTCCGCAAGCCCATGTTGCAGGTCTACCCGCAGCTCAAGGACGTACCCATCGAATACGGCTGGGGCGGAACGCTGGGCATCACACTCAACCGCATGCCATACTTTGCCAAACTCGCCCCCAACATGCTCAACGCCAGCGGCTTCTCCGGTCATGGTGTCGCCATGGCAACGCTGGCAGGTCAGCTCATGGCAGAAGCGATCGACGGGCAAGCCAGCCGGTTTGACATCCTGGAAAAAGTCCCAACCCACGCCTTCCCCGGTGGCCGCCATTTACGCTGGCCTTTGATGGTTCTGGGCATGCTCTACTACAGCCTGCGGGACAGGCTATAGGTCTGGCACTCAGCTCTTCTCCAGCTCTTGCTCCATTTCCGGCTTGTCCAGATAAAGCCGTTGCCGCTGATAAAGCTTGCCGTCAACCTCCACCAGCAGCCCTTGTCTGCGTAGTGAAGCCACATATTTTGCCATGCCTCGTCGTCCTTTCTTTTCAAAGAACGGTAGAATGCGAGGCATCATGTTGGGCAACAGCATGGCCAGACGTGTCAGCCAGGAGTCGCTGGCTTTTGGGTAGCGCTCCAGACATGGCTTTTCCAGATGCTTCACGAACTGATCAGCCACCACGCTGGGCGATTGCGGTTCATCGATGAAATTAAGCACGCTGCCACCTTCCAACGCTTCCTGCCGCAGCATGTAAGTGTCTGTAGCAGTTGGCAGAACGCAGCTGACCTTGATGCCATGCAGGTCTTCATCCAGCGCAAACGAAAGCATGGCGCCGCGTAGACCAAACTTGGTTGCCGCATAAATAGGTGTTTCGCGAAGCGGCTGTATGCCACCAAGCGAAGTGGTTGTGATGATACGTGGATCATCGCCCTTCAGCAGATAAGGCACAGCCAATCGGCTTAGCACCAACGGTGCGACCATGTTGATGGTGATCTCTTCTTCAATGCTATCCGGAGTGCGCTCATGAAAGCGATCAACCTTGGTGATCGCCATATTGTTGATGAGCACATCCAGCACGCCAAAGTTCTCTTCCACCTCGCGCAAAAGACGTTCCATCTCCTCGCGCTGTGTCAGATCCCCCTCAAACACATGAACCCGCAGGTTATCCAGCCGGGCCTGAAGTTCCCGCGCAGCCCGGCCATTTTTGTCGGCCAGCACGAGGTTCATACCCCGCTCATGCAAACGCGTGGCGATGTGCCCAGCGATGTCACCACCACCACCAGTGATCACCGCCGTACGCCCCTGAAAACGATAGGTGCTCATGCAACCACCTCCGCTTTCATCGCGCTCGACGAACCCTTTGGCTTAGGCGCAGCCCGCTTGAAGCGAATATCCTCCGGGAAGGTCCAGCCCATCCGCTTGTAAAGCTTCTTCACATATTTGGTGTGCGCTGTAGCATCACAATAACCCGCATGCCGGGCTGTCTTCAAAAAGTGGATACCACCAGAAAGATCCGGTGTTTCACTTCGGATGATCGCGTCCATCTGGCTGGCACGAGATGGATTATCTTGCTGGTCCTTCAGATAGTTGGCAACCAGCCCAGCCATGTAGTCAAACCGTTTGTAGGCACCGGAGTTGGTCTCAATATAGCTGATGCCAAACAGGTTTTTGTGCTCGCGGGAGGCCGCCTGAATAAACATCTTGGGCCGTCCGCCCTCATAGCTGAAATACTCACCCGCAAAGTCCAGCTGCTGGTTGAACCCGGTCGCGCACAGGATCAGGTCAATCTCCTCCCGGCTGCCATCTTTAAACACCACATGTGAGCCATCCAGATGGTCCACATCCGGCTTCACGGTCACATCACCATGTTGCAATGAATGCACCAGTTGAGTGTTGAGCAATGGATGCGTCTCGAACAGCTTATGATCCGGTTTGGGGATGCCAAACCGTTGCAGCGTACCGTTGAACATACGCAGCAACAGTGTGAAAAACGGGCGTATCATCCAGACAGGCAGATCAGGGCCACCATCAGCAAACACGTCTGCAGGCATGCCAAACACATGTTTGGGAATGATGTAATAGCCGCGCCGCATGGAGATGAAGGCCTTCTCCCCCAAGACACCCGCATCACAGGCAATATCACAGCCGGAGTTGCCAGCTCCAATCACCAGAACCCGCTTACCGTCAAACTCACGAATGTTCTTGTAAGTCTGGCTATGGCGGATCTCACCATCAAAGGAGCCTTGCAGCTCCGGCATGTTGGCCTGCCATTGCGAGCCCGTAGCGCAGACCACAGCCTTATATTCGCGGCACTCACCGTTGGAGAGATGAACCTGCCAGCGATCCTTCTCGGTCTTGGTCAGTTTTTCGATCTTAGTTGAGAAGGTAATCTTCTCACGCAGCCCATAAGCCTCTGTGAAGTCGCGCAGGTACTTCAGGATTTCGGTGTGTTTGGGATAATCTGCGAAATGGTCTGGCATCGGAAAATCCGCAAAGCCAGACAAGCTGCGAGAGCTGATAAAATGCGCGCTCTCATAAATGGCTGTACCATCGTGCTTGATGTCCCAGAGACCACCCACATCCGGGTTTGGGTCAAACTGATCCCATTCAATGCCGTTGTGCTGTAATGCGCGGGCCATCACAAGCCCCGCCGGGCCTGCACCAGCGATGCAAACCGCGTCACCCCTATCTATA
>NZ_LMCJ01000057.1:300441-306883 GCF_001623085.1 Pseudovibrio sp. W74 | reverse complement strand
CGTTCCCTCCCCGAACTGTGAAAACCTCACCCTACGGCAAGATGGGGCAGGTTTAGAAGGACATATACGGACGTAGGGCGGACAAATTCGGTCATATCTTGCGGTCACTCCCGTGTTTCCGTAGCATGACTGCATTGGGAGAGGGCATGCATTCTGAATTTGGCCAGTTGGCACCGCCAGAAGTGGCGCAGCATTCAAAGGTTCCACCGCACCTGTTGCGCTATCTGTTGCAGGAGCTGGAGCAGCGCGGCATCGCCGCAGAAAAGGTGCTGCCTCACACATTCCTGAGCCAAAACACTGACCCCTCGGTGTTTCTATCTCATGAGGCCCGCCTGACCTATCAGCAGAGCCGCCTCATCATCCTCAAAGCACTGGCGTTGACGGGAGATGAAAGCCTCGGCCTTGCTGTCGGCCACCGTCAGTCCATCACCTCTCTCGGGCTCGTCAGCCTTGGCGTTATGGCAAGTGCAACGGGAAGAGCGGCGCTTGAGTTCGGCATCAAGTACCACCGCCTGACCGGAAGCATGCTGGAGATTGATCTGGAACCTGCAACCGATAATGCAATCACGATGATTGCGCGCAGCCGGTTCCATGAGCCAGTGTTGCTCACGTTCTTTGTGCAGGAACTGTTTGCCGCCATGGTAGGCGTTGTCCGTTTCACAACAGGAAGCAAGCAAGCCATTCAGCGTATTGAGATGATGCAGGCACCACCAGCAAAGAAAAGCCTCTATCAGGAGGCACTCGGACCATCTGTCAGGTTTGATGCGTCACGAAATGCAATATTTTTTGACACAGAGCACCTGCAACGTCCACTGGCAACCGCAGACAGGTTTGTTGTGCAGGAAGTTGAAACACTTCTGGCAGGCATGATGCAGGAAGAACGCAACCGTCTGGGCTTCCTTAAAACCGTGGAGGAAGAAGTCCGCCGTAGCCTGAAAAGCAATCCATCCATCGAAGAAATTGCGGGTGGGTTCTCCATGAGCGAGCGCAGTTTTCGGCGCAAACTAGCCGCTTTTCAAGTCTCCTTCCGCGATATCCTCTCGCAGATCCGCCAGTCGCAAGCCATGGAGCTGCTCTTATGGTCGCGCTTGTCTTCTGAACAGATCGCAGCAGAGCTTGGCTACTCGGATCCAAGGGTGTTTCGAAGGGCATTTAAGCAATGGACAGGGGAGACTCCTAGCCAGTTTAGAAAGTCCGCAATTCAACTGTGAATGGTACATACCGCACCAAAAGTCCCATTGGGTATCTCAACGTTATTTTATATTCTCCGAAAATTCCTTATAAAGGCGCAGGAAGCACATGTTGCACTGCGCAATTCCGAAAGACAAAGAGTGGCTTTCGGTGAGGTCGCGCAAAGACATAAGTCTGAAAGCACAGGCACAGATCAAAAACCAATAATAATAAGCGTACGCCGGTTTGGTGCTGAACGGACTGGCAATGAGTGCGCGGAATAACAAAGAATGAAGGCAGCTGGATTGCTCCAGACAAAGGGCCAGCTGCTTTGGATGAACGAAACGGGCACCTAAAACAATGTCTCATACATCTGCGACTCGGCGGAAAACCATTAAAGACATCATGAAGGCAAAAGGCCATCACAAGCTGGTCTGCCTCACAGCCTACACTGCACCAATCGCACAGATGCTGGATGAGCATTGCGATCTGCTGCTGGTGGGCGACAGTGTCGGCATGGTGCTCCACGGCTTGCCAGACACGACAGCAGTCACGCTGGACATGATGATCATGCACGGCAAAGCCGTTATGCGTGGTTCTCAAAACGCACTTGTTGTCGTTGATATGCCTTTCGGCTCCTTTGAAGAAAGCCCACAGGCCGCATACCGCAACGCGTTGCGCGTGATGCAGGAAACCGGCTGTCAGGCCGTCAAGCTGGAATACAATTCCGCAGCGCCAGAAACCATCCGCTTTCTCGTAGACCGTGGCATTCCTGTTGTCGCTCACATCGGCCTGCGCCCGCAGTATCTGCATGTGGAAGGCGGCTATAAGGTTGCTGGCAAAAGCGAAGAAAGCCGCAAAGAACAGCTGGAATGCGCACGACAGGTAGCCGATGCAGGTGCATTCTGTGTTGTCGTTGAAGGCACAAAAGACGAAGTTGCCCGCGAAATCTCCGACAGCGTGCCAATCCCGACCATCGGTATCGGTGCTTCTGTGGACTGCGACGGCCAGATCCTTGTCACCGATGACATGCTTGGCATGTTCGACAAGACGCCAAAATTCGTGCGCAAGTACGCTGAACTGAAATCCCAGATCGAACAAGGTGTAAAGGCGTTTGCAAATGACGTTCGCCGCGAGCAATTCCCGGCTGAGAACGAAACTTACTAAGATCGAAGACAGCCGTCGGGATCAGTAGCACCAGCTGGATTGTGTGCAAGTCCTGACGGCTTTGCTCCCCAAAATTTGGAAATGTCAGCCCCCCACAGCAGCATGATATGGTGTGGGGACTGGCATGTCTTGGCTTGGGGGAGCGAACGGTGCTTATTCTGGTTTTAGGAGCTTTACTTTGCGTGGCAGCCCTTGCTGCCTATACCTTTTGGGGTGTCCTCAACATTCAAACACCAACCAACGGCCCGTTGATCATGTTTGAAGGCCGCAGAGGCACTGCGCTGTTGGTGATTGATGTTCAAAGTGACTTCATCAAGGAAACCAGCTCTCGAAGTTGGGAGCCCGACTATCTGCAAGCCCGCCTCAACTACATAAACGCGCTTGGTGAGCTGGCACAGCAAAAAGGCTGGCCAGTCATCTCCATCCGTCAAGTTTACAAGGGATGGTACACCAACCTTCTGGTCCGCCTGTTGGGAGGAGGTTTGGGGGCAAAAGGCTCTGATGGCCTAAAGATAGATCCAAGCATAACTATTGAGCCAGATCTGGATCTCGTGAAATCAAAGAGCGACGCTTTTGGCGAACCAGCGCTCGCTGAGTTCCTGAAAAATCAAGAAGTTGACCACCTGATCGTGACAGGGCTGGATGGTAATGCCTGCGTCAAGAACACAACAATCGGTGCGCTTAACAGAGGGTACCGCGTCGAACTTTGCGACCCCGCCATTCTCGCCCAAAATCAGAAGGCATGGAAACTGCAGAAGGAGGCACTGCAGGAAATGGGCACCGCCGTCTCATGGGACATCATTGAGAACGGAGCCGATCTCATAACTGAGAAAGACTCAGCCTAATCAATCAGTTTGCCATCCTTATCAAAGAATGGGTGTTGGCCACCAAAGTCGCCGATAAAACTCAAATGGTTGATCAGTTCGCCCTCGGACCAGCGGAACACACGCACCGCTGGTGGGTCCATAACAAAGCCAGGTTCCCCGTCCGGATCCAGATCAAGCGTGACCTGATGGCCTGAAGCAGGGCAGATGCTCACTGGAATGCCGTTCTTGAAGACTTCGATCGCTCGGTGAACATGACCACAAGCAATCTGTCGGATTTGTGATTGCCCTGTAACCACAGGCCAGAAGTCCTCATCAGCGCGCATCAGCATAATATCATCCATATGCTGAATACCCGTCTTGAACGGTGGGTGATGCATGAACACCAAAGTCGGCTGATCTTTATGTGCGTCCAGTTCATCACGCAACCACGCTTGCTTATCAGCATCAAAATGGCCGTCATGCTTGCCCGGAATGGTCGTATCCAGCCCGATAATGCGTAGGCCGTCTTTCTCAATGGAAAACTGAAGCGCACCCTCTGAAGTCAGGTAGTCATGATCCGCAAACGCATCCCGCATTGCATCCCGGTGATCGTGATTACCGGGGATCACATAAAACGGCATATCCAGCTGGTCGATCTCTTGCCGGAACAACTCATACTCATCTGCATTGCCCAAATCCACCAGATCGCCGCTAATCACCACAAAATCAAGTCGTGGACGAAATGCGTTGAGATGCGCAACGGCCTGACGCAAATGAGAAAGCGTATCAACACAGTTGTAGGCGAATTTTCCGCCAGCCTTGATGTGAATGTCGGTAAGCTGCGCGAAGATCATGTGTGGTACCCCAAAAAAATAGGCTGCAAGTCAGAATAAACTTTAAGCGATGAATAAGCCTGCGTCAGCGGAATTTGCGCTGCTGACTAATCCGTCTGACCTCAAACAACAAGTGAACTTTTCATGACAGGGGCATGGTTGCAAGAAATCACTTCGACAATCAGAAGGAGTAGGCAGGTGTCGGCCGTAATACAACCACAGGCCACCCACATATTAGCATCGCCTTGATTTGCTCATTTTCGCCAGTTTTAGGCAATAAAATCGCCTAACTGCGGGTTTTGACGCATTGAAAGGATTTTTAAAACATATCACAGTACACCCCTGAAATATGAGAGGCGAATTTTCGGGAGATATTCGGCTCCGGACAGTTTCGAGCCGTAGCGGAGGAGGAACCGCAAGCGGTTCATTGGGAGAAGGGCGTGCTATGGGGATAGCACGCCCTTATTTTTTGCTGGGTCTGTTAAATAATCAGACTTCTTAAGGCGTAAGAGACCACTGCGATGGAGGCAACGCCTGCCACCCAAAGGGCTGCAAACCAAAGCAACCGCTTCCATAAAGGTTGGTCAATTTCGCCGGTTTTATCGAGGCTCATTAGTGATACCCTTCCGTTGATTTGATCTTGCCGCGGAACACGTAGTACGCGTAGGCCGTATAAGCGAGGATCATCGGGATGAGGATGACCGCTCCCACAAGCAGGAACTTAAGACTGCTGTCAGGCGCGGCAGCTTCCCAGAGGGTGTAAACATTTGGCACCACATAGGGGAAGATGTTGATCCCAAGTCCCACATAAGTCAGCAGGAAGATCACCAGTGATGCGAGGAACGGTGTGTAATCCGCATCGCTCATCAAAGCCCGCCACAGCACCAGCGTGGTGACTGCTACAAGAAGTGGAACCGGGAATGTGTAAAGCAGATACGGGAAGCTGAACCACTTCTCCATAATGCTCTCATTGATGAACGGCATCCACATGCTGACCAGCAGAAGGAAGCCAATCAGGATAAGAGCGGCGTACTTCGAAACGCGGCGGAAATGCGCTTGCGGCACACCCTCCAGCTTCATCACCAGCCATGTAGCGCCAAGCAAGGCGTAGCCGGAGATCACGGCAAAACCGGTCATGACAGAAAATGGTGTCAGCCAGTCCCACCAGCCGCCGGCATAGGTGCGGTCAACCACCTCAATGCCTTGCACAAGCGTGCCAAGCACCAGTCCCTGACAGAACGCAGCAACGATAGACCCTGCAAAGAAGGATATATCCCAGAACGGCCTGCGCTCAACAGATGACTTGAAGCGGAACTCAAAGGCAACGCCTCTGAAGATCAACCCGATCAACATGCCAATAATCGGTGCGTAGACCGCAGGCATAATGACCGAGTAGGCCAGCGGGAACACGGCAAACAAACCACCGCCACCAAGGACGAGCCAGGTCTCATTGCCATCCCAAACAGGAGCAACACTGTTCATCATCAATGTGCGTTCATCAGCGTCTTTGGTGGTCGGATACAAGATCCCGATGCCAAGATCAAAGCCATCCAAAATCACATAGGCGAAGATCGCGACTGCAATGAGAAAACCCCAAATGAGTGGATAATCAAGAATCATGAGAACGATCTCCCTCATGTGGTTGAAGCGCCTGTGCAGGAGTGATGCCTGCGGTTCTGACAGGTACGCCTTCCTCAACGCCCTGGCTCGCATCCGGAGACTTCGCCATGGACCGGAAGATGTAGAAGATACCAACGCCAAAGACGATACAGTATACCGCTACAAAGATGACCAGCGAGGCCCAGACGGCGGGTGCTTCAACGGGTGAAACGGATTCTGACGTCTTGAGCAACCCGTAAACCGTGTAAGGTTGGCGACCAACTTCCGTTGTCGTCCAGCCCGCGATGACAGCGACGAAACCAGCTGGCCCCATAACGATGGAAGCTCGCTGAAGCCATTCACTCTCATAAAGCCGGCCACGCATGCGAGACCAAAGCCCCCATACGCCAACCAGCAACATCAAGACACCAATACCAACCATGATGCGGAATGACACAAACACGATCGCTGCCGGTGGCCAGTCTTCCCGTGGAAACTCATTCAAACCAGGGACAACACCATCGAGGCTGTGGGTCAGAATAATGCTGGAAAGATAAGGGACCTCAATCTTGTACTTTGTTTCTCCAGCTTCCACATCCGGCCATCCAAAGAGGATGAGCGGGGCAGGGCCTTGGGAATCAAAGTGCCCCTCCATAGCAGCAACCTTGGCAGGCTGATGCTCCAGAGTGTTGAGGCCGTGATAGTCTCCCGCAAGCATCTGGATTGGCGTGACCACAATCATCATCCACATGGCCATGGAGAACATCACCTGCGCCGCTGCATTAAAACGGTTCTTCAACAGATGATAGGCACCCACGGCACCAACCACGAAGGCTGTGGTCAGGTAAGCTGCCAGCACCATGTGCA